>DAIQOO010000200.1:0-2219 GCA_036787845.1 Acidimicrobiales bacterium | reverse complement strand
CACACCACTGTCGCAGTTCCCTCACGTCAAAGACGTTGTCGAGACTCAACATGGCGTCGCGATGCACCACCTCTTGGAAGACACTCGTGCTGCGCGCGCCCACTGTTCTCGACACTGAGTTCTCATCACGAAGTTCGGGATGTTCGTCTTCGAGTGCTCGTAGCTCACGCACGAGCACGTCGTAGTCAGCGTCTGGAACGCTCGGCGCGTCATGCAGGTAGTACGCCTCGTTGTGACGAGCGATCTCGCCGCGTAACCACGCGACACGCTCGGCGGGTATCACGAGACCGAGACGATCGCCGCACCTTCGACGACCGTAGGATCATCGACTCGATACATCACCACAGACTGGCCGGCCGCCACGGGACGCGCGGGCACGTCAAGATCGAGTCGCCAGTGTCCCTCACGTCGCAGGGTCGCGAGCTGGGGACGGCCGTGCGCGCTGCACTGAGCGAGGACGCGGTCACCGTCACGAAGTGACTCGTGCGAAAACGTAAGTGATCGCTCGTCGAGGCTGAGTGAAGAGATGAGGATCTCCTCGAGTCGACCAACTTCAACTCGCTTCGCGACCAAGTCAATGCGTGACACGTAGCGCTTCTCCCCGTCGCGACCAGGCAACACCCCTCGACGTTGGCCAACGGTCATCAATTCAGCGGCAGTGTTTTCACCAAGTTCCTCACCCGTGACGGCGTCGACGATCGTCGCCGTCGTCAACGTCGCGCGTTGGCGCAAGAAGACCTCACGGCCCTTTGACGCCTCGATAAAGCAGACGTCTTGACTATCGGGCTTGTCCCACGTGCGAAGTCCGAGGCGCTCGGCGTGGTCTCGCACCTCGCTCTTCTTCAGGTGACCTATGGGCAAGAGCAGAAGCGCTAGTTGCTCGCCGCGCAAGTACCCCAAGACGTAACTCTGATCCTTCTGGTCGTCGGCGCCGCGAACAAGAAAGTGCGCACCGTCACGACTCACCACTTGGGCGTGGTGCCCGGTCGCCACGGCGTCAAAGCCCAGGCGGACAGCCCGTTCGAAGAGCAGATCGAACTTGATGTGGCGATTGCACTCGATGCAAGGATTAGGCGACTGGCCCGCGAGGTGGCCCTCGACAAAGGGCGCCACGACGTGGCGCTCGAACTCTTCGGTGTAGTTAAAGACGTGGTGATCGATGCCTAGGGTCTGTGCGACGCGACGCGCGTCGTCGACGTCAGCGACCGAGCAGCAGCCCGAGTCCGATACGCCTCCCCAGAGCTTTAGTGTCGCGCCGACGACGTCGTGGCCCTGCTCAATCAAGAGCCCAGCCGCGACCGACGAATCGACGCCACCACTCATTGCTACGAGAACTTTCACTCTTCTAGTCTGCCAGGCGCCCAGGCGACTACGCCTCGGCCCGCAGCCGATAGACGATTGACGACAGAATTTTGATCAACGCGTCCACGTCATCGTCGGTGGTTTCAGCACCCATCGAGAATCGAATCGACCCTCGGGCCCGCTCCGGCGACACGCCCATGGCGGCCAGCACGTGGCTCTGCGTGGCGGCGCCACTCGAACAACTCGCGGCGGCCGAGGCGCAGACGCCCTCTTGGTCCAAGAGGAACAGCAGTTCGTCACTCGCGAGTCCCTCAAACGTGACGTGCACAGTACCGGGCACGCGCGCGGCGCCTGGCGCGGTGATCGCGCATCCCGGCAAAAAACTGAGCGCCGCCATGAGCTTGAACTGAAAGTCAGAGACTCGATCGACGACCTCGCTCAGCTCTCGTTTCGTCACTTGGAGCGCGGTGGCGAGCCCTACGACGGCCGCCACGTCGACGGTGCCGCCCCGTCGACCTCGTTCTTGGCCGCCGCCTGGCGTCACGGCGTCAAAGGCGACGTCGTTTCGAACAATGAGCGCGCCGCTATTGACCGGTCCACCGAGCTTGTGTCCACAGATGGAAATGAGGTCGATGGACGCCGTGATCACGGGCAGACTCAACCATGGCGCCGCCGCGACCGCGTCGGTGTGGGTCGTCACGCCACCTGGAATGAGGCTCTTGGCGATGGCGTTCACGCCGTCGAGTGGTTGGCGAACGCCAGTTTCGTTGTTGACGGCCATCACACTCACGAGCGACGTGTCCTCACTCAACAGCTCGTGCAGTGAGTCAAGGTCGACCACGCCCTCCTCGTCGACGTCGACATAGCGCACGTGCACGTTGTCAAAGTCGCGCGACATCATTTCGGCCGCGTCACTG
>DAIQOO010000077.1:1359-8152 GCA_036787845.1 Acidimicrobiales bacterium | reverse complement strand
CTCGACTGCAAGCGTGATCCCTGCGTCGAGGTCACGTCACGGGGACCAATGTTGATCGATCATCTCTGCGACGACTGTCGAGCGCACTTTGACAAAGTCATTAAGGGCCTCGTGTCACTTGGTATTGACAGCACGCTCAGTCCTCGGCTGGTTCGAGGCTTTGACTACTACACGCGCACGACTTTCGAGTTCGTCGCCGACGCGCTCGACGGCGCCCAGAACGCCATCGGCGGCGGTGGTCGCTACGACAAGTTAGCGGAAGAGCTCGGTGGGAAGCCCACGAGCGGCATTGGTTTTGGCAGTGGGGTAGAGCGGCTTCTACTCGCGCGTGCGGCTGAAAAGGTTGACGACGAGTTGCTTCGTCGCTCGCTCGATCTCTTCGTTATCGACACGACAGGCGACGACGCCGCGACCGTGCTCGTCGAACAATTGCGCGTGGCTGGATTCGCGACCGATCGCGCCTACGATCAGCGCTCGATGAAGGCCCAGATGAAGGTGGCTGACAAGTCAGGCGCGCGTCTGGCCTTGCTGCTCGGACCAGATGAGATCGCGGCCGGTGAGGTTACGATTAGAGACTTGCGAAGCAAGGACTTTGAGCAGACGCAACAACGCGTTGCTCTGAGTGAGATCGTCTCGACGGTTGCCAATCTACTGACGAAGTGAAGTGATGATGCCTACGAATTTTGAAGCCACCAGCATGCGCGACCATCTCTGCGCTTCGGTGAATGAAGACCTCGTGGGCGAGCGCGTCAGCGTCTGTGGATGGGTTGCCAAGCGCCGCGAGCACGGCGAACATCTGGCGTTCGTTGACGTGAGAGACCATTCGGGCGTGGTGCAAGTTGTCGTCGAAGGAACGGTCGACGTGCGAAGCGAGTACGTCGTTCGCGTTACGGGCACGGTGACGTCGCGACCACCCGGTACGGTCAATGACCGATTGGCGTCGGGAGCAGTTGAATTGAGTGACTGCCAGGTCGAAGTGCTCTCATTGGCTGACGTGCCGCCATTTCAACTCGACGATCGCGTGGACATCGACGAGCAAGTGCGCCTTCGTTACCGCTACTTAGACATCCGTCGCGACAAGATGCAACAGAACCTTCGACTTCGCGCCAAAGTTAACGCCGCGCTTCGTCGTTCGATGGACGCGCAGGGTTTCTGCGAGGTCGAGACACCGTTGCTGTGGGCCCCGACACCCGAAGGTGCCAGGGAGTTCGTAGTGCCCTCGCGCCTGCAGCCCGGTGAGTTCTACGTTCTGCCCCAGAGTCCCCAGATCGCCAAGCAACTCTTGATGGTCGGTGGTTTCGATCGCTACTACCAAATCGCCCGGTGCCTTCGAGACGAGGACCTTCGGGCCGATCGTCAGTTCGAGTTCATCCAACTTGACCTTGAAGCGAGTTTCGTCACACAAGAGGACATAATTGGTTTCGTTTCCGCGGCGGTACTTGACGCCGCCGAAGTGGCGACGGGAGTTCGCCCTGGGGTCATTGGGCACATGACCTGGGCCGAGGCGCTCGATCGCTACGGCACCGACAAGCCCGACCTGCGCTTTGACATGGCACTGCACGATCTCTCGGAAGCCTTCGCCAACAGCAACGTAAAGGCGTTCGCCGCGCCATCGCTGAAGGCACTTCGAGTACCCGACGGCGCGAGTTTTTCTCGCTCCAAGCTCGATCAACTCACCGACCAGGCGAAGCAACTCGGCGCCAAAGGTTTGGCGTGGTTCCGCGTGACGGGCGAGGGATTGGACTCACCGCTGGCGCGCTTTCTTAGCGAGAGTGAAACTACTGCTATTGCCAATGTTGACGGTGCCAAGGAAGGTGACCTCGTTCTCATCGTCGCCGACGAGTACGTCGAAGCCTGTCACGTCCTAGGCGCGTTGCGCGTCGCAATTGGTTCGCCACGAGTGAGTGAGGGTCCACACCACTACGTGTGGGTGACGGAGTTTCCGATGTTCGAAGGCATCGACGAGGACGGCAATCTTCAGGCCGCGCACCATCCCTTCACGATGCCTCATCCCGAAGATCTCGAACTGCTCGAAAGCGATCCTCTTAAGGCTCGCTCTCAGGCGTACGACCTCGTACTCAACGGTTGGGAACTCGGCAGTGGATCGGTGCGTATCCACCGCGCCGACATTCAGTCGCGCGTCTTTCGAGCCCTTGGGATCAGTGACGACGAGGCACAGAACCGGTTCGGTTTCCTCCTCGGCGCCTTTAAGTACGGTGCGCCCCCGCACGCGGGCTTCGCCTTTGGTATCGATCGACTCGTGGCAATTTTCGCCGGCGAAGAGAACATCCGTGAAGTCATCGCCTTTCCTAAGACCCAGTCGGGTGCTGATCTGATGACCGGCGCGCCCAAGAGCATCACCGAGCGCCAGTTGCGCGACTTGCACGTGAAGCTCGCGCCAAAAGGTTCGTGATCTACGTCTCTCTTTGACGACGCCGTCAGCGAGCGCTTGCGCGAAGCGGCACCGTTAGCGGAACTTTTGCGTCCGCGCACACTTGATGAGCTGGTGGGCCAAGACCACTTGGTGGGCTCGGACGGACCGTTGCGACGATTCGTCGAGGCGCGTCAATTGAGCTCCATGATTCTCTGGGGTCCGGCAGGTACCGGTAAGACGACGTTGGCGCGCATCGTGGCGAGCGAGGCTGACTACGTGATCGAAAGTCTCTCGGCGGTGTCGAGTGGCGTGAAAGACGTCCGTGAAGCCCTGGTGCGTGCACGAGAGCGTCTCGGTGAGCGGGGTCAGCGCACCGTGCTGTTCATCGACGAGGTTCATCGCTTCAACAAGGCACAACAGGATCTCCTACTGCCCGCGACCGAGACTGGCGAAGTAGTACTGATCGGCGCCACGACCGAGAATCCGTACTTCGAGGTCAATGCGGCGCTCATGAGTCGTTCCACCTTGTGGCGACTGCTTCCACTGGGCGAAGAGGATCTCGCGACCCTCGTACGACGTGGACTTGCGCTTCGTGGCGCGACGATGACGAACGACGCCCTTCGAGCGGTGACGTCGTCCGCCGACGGTGACGCGCGAAGCGCACTCACGACGCTCGACACCGCCATCATCCTCGCCACACTCGAAGAAGAAGGCCAGGGCGTTGACGTGCAACACGTCGCTCGTGCGAGGGACGGTCGTCTCTATCACCAGTCCGCCGATACGCACTACGACCAAATCAGTGCCTTCATCAAGTCGCTGCGCGGTTCGGATCCTGACGCGGCGCTCTACTGGCTCGTCACGTTGCTCGAAAGTGGTGAGAGTGCTCGATTCATAGCTCGTCGCCTCGTGATACTCGCGAGCGAAGACGTCGGTCTCGCCGAGCCATTGGGACTCCTCGTGGCTGAAGCGGCGGCGCGAGCAGTTGAGTTCGTGGGACTACCCGAGGCTCGCCTCACGCTGGCGCACGCGACGCTCACGCTTGCCTTGATGCCCAAAAGCAACTCCGTGACGCGAGCTCTTGGAGCAGCGACGCAAGCGGTGCAGTCGGGTGGTCTCGTGGAGGTGCCAGCACACTTGCGCGACGCGTCGTACAAAAGCGCCGCGTTGCTCGGCCACGGCACCGAGTACCGCTACCCGCACGACTATCCCGACGGCTGGGTCGACCAGACGTATCTTCCCGACGTGCACGCCGAGTCGACGTTTTTCGAACCGTCATCGTTGGGAAGAGAGCGTGCGCTCGTCGAACAGTGGCGAGCGCGAACGAACCGCTCTCATCAGGACGAACCACCCGCGCCAGTAGAGTAAGTCACGTGGAAGCCGCCCAACTTCGATCAATTTTCCTCGACTACTTTGCCGCCAACGGCCACACCGTGGTGCCGTCGGCGAGCCTGATACCCCACGATCCCTCGCTGCTCTTCACGGTGGCGGGGATGGTTCCCTTTAAGCCCTACTTCTCTGGCGAAGAGACGCCGCCCTATCGTCGTGCCGTCTCGGTACAGAAGTGCTTTCGCGCCTCCGACATCGAGATCATCGGCACCACGCAGCGTCACCTCACGTTCTTTGAGATGCTCGGCAATTTCTCCTTTGGGGACTACTTCAAAGAAGGCGCCATTACGTATGCTTGGCAGCTAATTACTGAGGGATTCGGCCTGGACCCTGAGCGCTTGTGGGTCACCGTGCACGTCTCTGATGACGAGGCCGCGGATCTGTGGCGTGATCTCATCGGCGTTCCCGCTGAACGGATCCAGCGCCTCGACGAGGACAATTTCTGGGCAATGGGCGAAGTGGGGCCCTGTGGCCCCTGCTCCGAGATCTTCTATGACAAAGGCGCGTCGTTTGGCGCCGACGGTGGTCCGGCCTTTGGGGGCGAGGACCGTTTCGTCGAGTTCTGGAACCTGGTCTTTACACAGTACGAAAGGGGTGTCGGGGGCACGCTGACCGAATTGCCGCAAAAGAACATCGACACGGGCGCGGGATTTGACCGCACGTTAGCAATTTTGAATGGCGTCGATTCAGTGTTCGCGACTGATCTCTTCGCGCCGCTCATTGAAACGGCGTCACGCGCACTGAACGCGAACTACGGCGACGAGGAACCGGTCGACGTGGCCATTCGTCGCATCGCTGATCACGGGCGAGCGATGACGATGCTGGTCGCTGACGGCGTCCTTCCCTCGAACGAAGGTCGCGGGTACGTGCTTCGCCGAATCATTCGTCGCGCGGTGCTCGCCGCTCGAAGGGCCGGTTCAGAGAACGCACTCGCGGCCTCGCTCGTCGACGCGACGATAGAAAAGATGGGCAGCGCGTACCCGGTCATCGTGAAGGACCGCGATCTCATTGTCGAGATCTTGGAACGCGAGGAAGCCGGGTTTGCTCGAACCCTCAAGACCGGTCTCGCGCTACTCGACGAGGCGCAGGGGAAAGTACTCGCCAGCGGCGCTACTATCTTTCCTGGTGAAGTGGCGTTTAAGTTGCACGACACGCACGGATTTCCCATCGAGTTGACGGACGAGATCGTGGCGGAGTCGGGACTGAACGTCGACCGCGACGCCTTCGATGAGGCGATGCAGAGCCAGCGTGAACGCGCGCGCTCCAGTGCCAAGACACTTCGCGTTGCCGACGACGTGCAATACCGCGATCTCATTGAACGCCACGGGGCAACAGAGTTCGTCGGACGTGACGTCACGCGCTACAGCATCGAGACGACAGTGCTCGCCGTGCTCGCAGGAGAGAACGGCGAGAGCGAACTCTTCCTTGACACCACGCCGTTCTACGCAGAGTCGGGCGGCCAAGTGGGCGATACCGGCGCGGTAGTGACCGAGACCGGTCGCTTCGAGGTGCACGACACCCAAAATGTCGCCGGGGGCCTCTTCGCTCATCGTGGGCGACTGAGCGGTGAAGTACTGCCTGGTCAGAGTGCGATCGCGACGATTGAACCCGAACGACGTGAAGCAACGCGTCGTAATCACACCGCGACGCACTTGCTACACGCGGGACTGCGCAGTGTGCTCGGTGATCACGTGCGCCAACAGGGTTCCTACGTCGGTCCCGAACGTCTGCGATTCGACTTCTCTCATGGTGCTGGGCTCTCCGCGGATGAGACTAAAGAGATACTTACGATGGTGAACACTGACGTTGTCTTGAATGAGCACGTCGACACCATCCAGACCTCGAAACGCGAAGCCGAGTCGATGGGAGCGGTGGCCTTCTTCGGCGACAAGTACGGCGATCGCGTGCGCGTCGTTCGAGCGGGGCGTCACAGTCTCGAATTCTGTGGTGGCACGCACGTGGATCGCTTAGGCGACATCGGTCAGATCCAAGTGGTCAGTGAGTCGTCGATTGGTGCCAATACCCGACGACTCGAAGCCGTCAGCGGACTCGGAGCGCATCGGCGCAGTTACGAGATGGAACAAGCCCTTGGTTCGGTCGCGACTCTGTTGAAGACTTCCATGGAAGACGTCGTGCCCGCACTAGAGCGACTCTTCGATCGTCAACGAGAAGTGGAGCGAGAGATTGCGTCGTTGCGCCAGGCGCAGCTCGCACAGTTCGCCAGTGAGCTTGACGCCCAAAGCGACGGTGACGTTGTGGTGGCGCGCGTGGACGGTTATCCCGGTGAACAGCTGCGCTCCCTCGCCCAAGATCTTCAACATCGCGGACGCCGTGTCGTGGTGTTGGTGGGAGAGAACGACGACAAGGTGTCGCTCGCGGTAGCGACCGACGGTTCGCTTGACGCCGCGAGCACGGTAAAGACCCTCGCGACGCACGTTGGCGGCGGCGGTGGCGGATCAACTCGCCTGGCGCTCGCTGGTGGTCGCGAACCCAAAGGAATCGACGCGGTCCTCGTAGCGGCGAAGGCGCTCTAAGAGCTGGATGGCACGTTTTCTTGGCATCGACCCTGGTGCAGTGCGATGCGGCATTGCGATCACTGACTCCGCTGCCACTATGGCTTTTCCTCGACCGGCCCTCGCGCGCGACGAGCTACTAATTTCGTCGCTTCGTGAACTGACCCGCGACGAGGGCGTAAGTGTCGTCGTCGTGGGTCGACCGGTCGCTCTATCGGGCAATGAGACGTCGAGCACGATCCAAGCCGATGCCTTTTACCTCGAACTCGTTGGCGCTTTGAATGATCTCACGGTAACTCAGTGCGACGAACGATTGACCACCGTCGAAGCTCAGCGATCACTGCAACGGGCCGGCCTTAAGGCTAAACAACACCGCGATCACGTCGACAGCGCCGCGGCGGTCATCATGCTGCAAAACTACGTTGATGGCCACCATGTTGACTAGGCCGATCCGTCGCGCGCTTTTGGCCGTGGTGGTCGTAGTGGTGCTCTTTGGTGCCTGGTTCGCGTTGCAAGTCGA
>DAIQOO010000077.1:0-1259 GCA_036787845.1 Acidimicrobiales bacterium | reverse complement strand
GCCGGGACTGACACTGCACGAAATTGCCGTCAACCTAGCGAACGTGAAGGGCAATACGTACGCGAACGCATTCGCGGCCGCAATGACGAGCGCACGGACACCGAGTCCGTTTGGTAGTGGCAAGTCCCTTGAAGGTCTCATCGGTGCGGGTACATACATCATCAAACCCTCCATCACCGCCCAAGAACTCGCGAGCGAGATGGTTCAACGATTCACTAGCCAAGCCGCCTCCGTGGGCCTGACGCCAACGACAACGGCGAATGGACTCAACGCTTATCAGTTGGTCGTTGCCGCGTCAATCGTCGAAAAAGAGGGCTACTACCCCCACAACATGCCCAAGGTCGCAAGGGTGATCTTCAACCGATTGGCGAGGGGTGGGCCATTGCAAATGGACGCCACCGTGCTGTACTACTTGGGCCTAGACGGCGGCACCGTCACCCACGCCATGTTGCAAACCCCCACGCCCTACAACACGTACTTGAACAATGGCCTCACGCCCACACCCATCTGCACCGTGTCGACCATCGCGCTCAAGGCCGTCCTGCACGCGCCACCAGGCCCGTGGCTGTACTTCACGGTGATTGACAAGAATGGGGACGAGGCCTTCGCCACGACGTTCGCTCAGCAACTCAAGAACGAACAGATCTTCGCCTCCGGAGGCGCCTCGTGACGTGGCGGGTCGGTGTGGTCGGCTCGCCAATCGCGCACTCGTTGTCGCCACTCCTCCACGAGACGGGACTCAAGCTCTGCGGCCTTGAGGGAACCTCAAGGCGCGTCGAGCTTAATCTCAAGGGCGCAAAGAAGTTGGGAACGATTCTGAAGGCAGACTTTGACGCGTTGTCGGTGACGAGCCCATTGAAAAGTGCGGCCTTCGAACTCTGTGACGAGGTGAGTGAGGTCGCGTCGCGGACGAAGTCCGTGAACTCTCTCTTGGTACGTGAGGGAAGAGTGCTCGGCGCGAGCACCGACGGTGAGGGGTTTCTTAACGCCGTGATCAAGTCCTTTGGTCCCGTGATTGAGAACGCGCATGTCGTTGTGCTCGGCGCGGGGGGAGCGGCGAGCGCGATCGTCGACGCGCTCGTGCACCATGGCGTTGGCTCCGTCGTCGTTCACGGACGAAATGAAGCCAAAGTGGAAGAACTGGCCAGTCGCTCGAAAAACGTATTTTCGAGTTCACTGGTCTATCGTCCCGTGGATCTCGTGGTCAACACCGTGACGGCGGGGGGCAGGGACGTTGAGGCGGCAGTCTTACAAGGCGT
>DAIQOO010000199.1:0-2229 GCA_036787845.1 Acidimicrobiales bacterium | reverse complement strand
AGCAACGACAACGTTTTCTCTCGTCGGTCAATGCTCGACATTCAATTGACACCGCAACGCGACGTCGAGCGCTGACGGTCTCCTCCACGCACTTTGAGAACGAACCCGACGGCGACCCGACGAGCGCTTCGTACGTTGATGAGATTCGCGCCGCGTCGCAGTCCCTTCGAGTGCTTCCAGAATACGAGATCGACTCCCTCGATCATCTCGACGTCCAAGAACCCGCGCAGTATGAAGAAGGACGCGACCCTAACGACGAAGGTCGCGTCTGGTATCGCTACCGAGTGGCGACGATCAACGACATCGACCGAGCGCTCGAGTTCGCCAGCTCGGGTTTCGCCTCGTGGCACCGACTCACCGTCCAAAATCGCCAAGCGATTCTGCTCAGAGCAGCGCAGGTGATGTCGTCGAGTCGAGCAAGAACTATCGCCGTGATGGCCCGTGACGGCGGCAAAACCGTCGCTGAAGCAGATCCGGAGGTGAGCGAAGCCGTCGATTTCGCCCGTTTCTACGCCTCCAACGCCGTAAGTGACGCCGCGTCAACGCCGCTCGGCGTAGTGCTCGTCGTGCCTCCGTGGAATTTCCCCTACGCGATACCCGCCGGCGGAGTCCTCGCCGCACTCGCCGCGGGCAACGCCGTCATCTTGAAACCGGCACCCGAGACGGCAGCGGTGGCGTACGAGTTGGCGCGCCAACTCTGGGACGCTGGAGTGCCACGCGAGGTCTTGCAACTCGTCCCCACTCGAGACGACGAGTGCGGGCGCCATCTCGTGACCCACGTGGGCGTGAGCGCGGTTGTTCTCACTGGCTCATTTGACACGGCAGCACTCTTTACGTCGTGGAAACCAACGCTGCGACTCCTCGCCGAGACCAGTGGCAAGAACGCCATCGTCGTCACCGCCAGCGCTGACATCGATCTCGCCGTCAAGGACATCGTCCAGTCGGCGTTTGGCCACGCTGGCCAGAAATGCAGCGCCGCGAGCCTCGTCATTGTCGAACGCTCGATTTACGACAACTCGACGTTCGTCGCACAGCTCATTGACGCGGTCAGCAGTCTTCGAGTGGGGCCGGGTTACGACCTCGGCTCTAACGTCGGGCCAATCATTCGCCCGCCCGAACCGGCGTTGTGGCGAGCGCTGACCCAACTCGATGAGGGCGAATCCTGGCTCGTTGAGCCCGTGCGTCTCGACGACGCGAGACTCTTGTGGCAACCCGGCGTCAAGGTAGGCGTGCGCCCAGGTTCGTGGAGTCATCTGAATGAGTGGTTCGGACCAGTGCTCGGCGTCATGATCGCGAGAGACCTCGACGAAGCCATTCGCTGGCAGAACGAAATACCGTATGGACTGACCGGGGGGCTCCACTCACTGGACCAGACGGAGTGCGAACGCTGGATGGACCGCGTTGAAGTTGGCAATATCTACATAAATCGAGGAATCACGGGCGCCGTCGTGCGTCGTCAACCCTTTGGGGGTTGGAAGCGATCGAGCGTCGGACCGACGGCGAAAGCGGGGGGCGCGAACTACGTGAACGCGCTACGCCGGTGGGACAAGGTCGACAACGTAGATCTTGCTCTCGCACGAGCGACGTCGTGGTGGACCGAACACGGCTCGAAGGCCCTCGACGACACAGGACTCGTTGGCGAACGCAATTTCGTTCGTTACCGCCATCACTTGAAACCCATCACTGTTCGTATCGATGAGAAAATCTCGAGCGTCGCAATGGTCTACCTGGTAGGTCTCTTCGGCGTTGCTGATCTCAACGTGGAGTTCAGTTGCGAGTCAGTGGTTAAGGGCATACTCGACGTCACGCTCGAGAGCGTGGAAGAACTCGTAGCGCGAGCTGGTGGCCTCGCCAAAGTCAGGTGGTTGAGTAACGAGGAACTTCCAGCGAGCGCGCTTGTGGCATTGGGTGTACACCTCGACGCACGTCCACTCGCCCAAGCAGGCGACGTGGAACTTGCCCGCTGGCTCTTAGAGCAAAGTGTCGCGATCACCAACCATCGTTACGGCAACGTGCGTGCTGGTCCCAAGCCCCTTTGTTTGGGACTCGGAGAGTGGACAATGCGCTAGGGGGACCTTCGTCGCTACGCGGTGGCGTCCTTGGGCAATCCGAGCACGCGTTCGGCAATGATGTTGCGCTGCACGACGGAAGTGCCGCCCCCAATGGTGAGCGCCTGGGCGTAGAGGAAACCCCAGTACCACGACCTGCCGTCGTCGCCGTCGAGTCCCC
>DAIQOO010000076.1:0-8276 GCA_036787845.1 Acidimicrobiales bacterium | reverse complement strand
ACAACCCCTTCACGTTGGGTGCCGCCTCCACCGGTCTCGCCTCGGCGACCTCGACCGACGTCAACATCTCTTCATCGAGCGCGACCAAGGTCGTCTACACCACGCTTGCGCCCACCACCACGACCGCGGGCGCTGCGCTCGCCACCTTCGCGGTGAGCGTGGAGGACGCCAGCGGCAACGTCGTGACCGGCAACACCGACACCATCGTCATCACGAGTGGGTGCACCTTGACCGGCACCACCAGCGTCGCCGCGATCAACGGCGTGGCGACCTTCAGCGCCGTCACCATCACCGCCGGCGTCAACTGCACGCTCACCGCCACCGACGGCGGTCTCACCGTCGCCACCAGCGCGAGCATCGCGGTGACCCCCGCCGCCGCCAACAAGGTCGTCTTCACCACCGAGCCCGCGAGCTCGGTCACCAACGGCGGCTCGCTCGGCACGATCGTGGCCACGATCGAGGACCAATACAACAACACCGTCACCTCCTCGAGCGCGAGCGTGACGATCACTGCTTCGAGCGGCACCCTCGGTGGCACGCTCAGTGTCAACGCGATTAACGGTGTCGCCACCTTCTCCAACCTCACCTTGACCGGACTCACGTCGAACAACCCCTTCACGTTGGGTGCCGCCTCCACCGGTCTCGCCTCGGCGACCTCGACAAGTGTCACGCTGAGCAACGCGCCAGTGAATCCGGGCTTAAGCTTTACCTCGCTCAACGGTACGAGCGGCGCGACTGCCACTGACTCGACACCGTATGGGATTTCGTACGCGTTGGTCACGACGTCGACCGATTCGGGTGTCGTGACGTACGTGGTGTCCAGCGCCGGTACGGCGGGATGCGCAATCAGCGGCGGTAACCAAGTCACGTTCACGAATGTCGGTAGCTGTGCAGTAACGGCCAGTGTCCCTGCTCAAACTGGTTACTCGAGTGGTACGGCAACGTTGAGTCTGACCGTCACTGTGGGCGATCCGGCAATCACCTTTAACAATGGCTTTAATAATGGCTTTGACACTACCGATACTGTTACTTTCGGTGACCCCCTCCAGGTCAACTATGACGCGTCCGCGTTCTCTCAAAGCTCGAATCCAATTCAATATTCTCCAACGGGCTGCAGTGTTAACGCATCCGGTTTGGCGAGCGGCTTCACTGATGGTGGGACGTGTACGGTTACGGCGAGCGTGGCGGCTGATGGCTACTACGCCAGTTCCAGTGAAGTCTTTACCTTGGTTGTGAATCCTGACACAGCGTCCGCTCAAACGTCGACCATTAGTGCTTCGCCAGTTTCTATTACCGCCAATGGAGTGAGCACGTCGATCATTACTGTTCAGCTCGAAGACTCAATCGGCAACCAAATCCTTGCGAGCGATGGAGCGGTATCGATAAGTTCGAATCTTGGTACGGTGATCGCCGCCACGGATAATGGCGATGGTACTTACACTGCGACGTTGACGTCGCTAACTTCTGGCACTGCGACAATCTCCGCCACGTTGGACCTCGTTGCTCTTACTCAGACCACCAGCGTGACGATGGCGGCCGGCTCAGCCAGTGTCTCGAACTCCACGATCACCACAAGTTCCACCTCCGTAACCGCCGATGGTGCGTCCAGCGCAACGATCACGGTGCAACTAAAGGACGCGAATGGTAACAACCTCAGCGCGAGTGGTGGGACCATCGTTCTGACCTCAAGTTTGGGACCCGTCAGTTCGGTAACGGATCATGGCAACGGCACGTACAGCGCAACAGTTTCATCGTCTACTGCAGGTTCAGCGACGATCTCCGCCACGTTGAATGATGCCGCACTTACTCACGACGTTGCGGTGACGTTTGTCGCGGGACCGGTTGATCCTGGTCTCAGCTTTAGCACCCACGGTACGAGCGGCGCTGCGGCTACCGATTCCGTCCAGTTCGGGAATACGTACACGATCAGTGCGTCTGACCAGAGTTCGGCTCCAATCAGCTACGTCGTTACTAACGCGGGATCAGCGGGATGTTCAGTGGCGTCCGGCGTTGTATCGTTCACGAGCGTTGGCACGTGTGTGATTACGGCCGCCGCGGCTTCGATCACCAACTACTTGAGTGGAACAGCGACGCTGACACTCACCGTGACTGGAGCGAATCCGAATCTTCACTTTACTAACGGAGTGAGTACGGCAAACGCGGGCGACACATACACTCCCACAATTTCGGCTTCCAGTACTGGAACGATTACCTACTCTGTCTCTGGATGTTCAATGGCGTCTGGCGTCATTTCGTTCGCGAACGTTGGCACGTGTGTAATAACGGCCTCAATCCCTGCACAGGGTAACTACGCCGCATCGTCAACGACACTTACGGTCGTGGTTAGTACCCCGTCTGGCGGAAACATACTTTCAACAAATTCGATTAACTTTTCTTCCAGTCCTCCGACCAGTGGTGTCGTGGGTAATTCCTACACTGTAAGCGCCTCTGCATCGAGTGGCGGGTCCGTAGCGTTCTCGGTAGATCCATCATCGACGCTGGTATGTAGTTTGGCGAATGGCGACGTTGTTACATTCCTTTCGGACGGCACGTGCGTCATCGACGCGAGCGCACCCGCAACTTCGTTGTTTAAGTCAGGCACGAATAGTCAACCGATTATTGTTGTTAATGCACTCGTCATTAGTGCTCCGAGTGGGATCACCGTCGTACCGGGGGACAGTCAAGCGGCGGTGTCGTGGTCGGCACCACTGAACGCCTCCAGCTTTGCCGGAGTTACGTACCAAGTGACAGCGTCACCGGGAGGGACAACGTGTTCCACCACGAGTGCCAACGGGTGTTTGATCACCGGTCTGGTCGATGGCGTCAACTACACCTTCACCGTCACGGTGACTTCAAGTGGACCCGTCTCCGTCACCACGTCCGCACCGTCCGCCGTTGCTACGCCGTCAAGCGCTCCCAGTACTTTGGGGACGATCGGCAACACTGAGCTGACCCCGGGCGTTGGCCAGATCACCCAGTCCAACGGAGTGACGTTGACGCCAACGGTCACCACGACGACGGACAGCGTTTCCGTGTCGACTGGAACTAGCTCGGTCATGATCCAAACAGGTTCGACCGTGGGTTCGGGAAACACGTCGACCGTCTCGATGTCCACTGGCAGCACCGTCGCATTCTCAGGTTCGGGTTTTCTCCCGGGAACGGTTGTTGACATCTACATCTTCTCTGCTGGAACGTTGCTCGGAACCGCAATCGTGAAAGCTGATGGGACCTACTCCGCGAATCTTCTTGTTCCGGTAACCCTGGCGACGGGCAATCACACCGCCGTGGTTCAAGGATTCATAACGGCACAGTCACTCACTTCGTTCCAGGTAGGTGTCACCGTGAGTGGTACGGGGAGTCCTTGGATGGCGCAATCGATCACCTGGAGCGCCCCGGGCGCGCAGACCTGGAGCGCCGGCGGCGCGGGCACCTTCTCGCTGGGCGGCGCGAGTGTCCCCTCGGGTTCGACCGTCACCTTCGCGAGCTCGACGACGAGCGTGTGCACCGTGAGCGGCACCCTGGTCACCATGCTCACCCCGGGCACCTGCACCATCACCCCGACCGCGCTGTCCTACTACGCCACCTTCGTGGGCAGCGCGAGCAACATCACCATCAACCCCGCTACCCAGTCGATCACCCTTGCGTTATCGGGGCCGACGAATCCTGTCGTTGGCGATACGAACACCGTGAGTGCCACCGCACCAGGTGGGCCAGTGAGTCTTTCGCTGGGCACGACGTCGACTGGATGCACGCTCAGCGGCACTACGGTGACGTTCAACGCCCTTGGGACCTGCACAATTTACGCGTTCACTCCCGGCACCGCAAACTTCCGTGGCACGACGTCGAGTCAGAGTATTACAGTTGGCCCCCTCGTCGTTGCGGCGCCAGCCCAGATCTCGGCGACGGTCGGCGATCGCCAGGCAGTCGTTTCATGGTCGACACCAAAGAACGTCTCTCGGTTCTCTGGGGTTATCGCGGTCGTCGAAGCTTCACCCGGGGGAGCCACGTGCTCAACTTCAAGCGCCAACTGGTGTTTGGTCACCGGACTTCTCGACGGGGTTAGCTACACCTTCACCGTCACTTTGATCTCGAGTGGTCCCACCTCAGTTACTACGTCCATCCCGTCGTCGGTCGCGACGCCCACGAGTGTCGTCACCGAGTTAGCTGGCGGCAGCCAATTGAACCCTGGCGTTGGTCAGATCCAACGCTCTGACGGCACCACGTCGATTCCGTCGGTGTCAACGACGGCGAAGAGCGTCACGCTAACGAGTGGGGGTGCTTCGGTGACGATCCAAACAGCGTCGACCATAGGTTCAGGAAAGGCGACTACCGTCGCCTTGGTTGCCGGCAGAACCGCGTCGTTCTCCGGTATGGGCTTCATCCCCGGGACGATCGTTGACCTTTATATCTACTCCCCGCAGACGTTGCTCGGCACGGCCGTGGTGCAGCCCGATGGCACCTACGCGGTGACGATTGCGTTCCCGACACCCTTGGCGACCGGCAACTACACCGCGATGGTTGAAGGATTTGCCAGTGCTCAACAGTCACTCACCTCGTTCGCGGTTGGTGTCGTGGTACCGCCAGCGCCAAGTCTCACCCTGACGTTGACCCACTTCTCATCCAAGACCATGAAATTGACGTCATCGATGAGAACGCAGATTGCGAAGTTTGTGCAGGCGCTCATTATTGAGGGTTCCGTATCGATATCCGTTACCGGCTTCAGCGACAGTCATGGTACGAAGGCGCAGAACCTAGCGCGCGGACGCAGTCGGGCCACATCAGTTTCTAACTATCTGACTCAGCAACTCATTGCTCTTGCCTACGCTGACGCTCTGGTCACTCCCGTCAAAACCTTGGGCCAAGCGAAGCCAACAAAGTCGAACGCCACGGCAACTGGGCGAGCGGCGAACCGGCGTGTGGTGATAGTCGTCACGCTGACCTGAGAGACAATTTCCCTTTGTCGAGTTCTGACGATTGAGATTGACTCTCCAAGAGAAGCGCAATCGTATAAACACTTCACGACGCGACTCCCAAGCGACAAACCGAAAACTCAGATTTCGATAGCGAGTTCTTTGCTTCGTCAGGAGGAATTGAATTGAGGGCTCGAAGTGGAGGAGCGTCGAAGCGAGGGTGTTTAGGCAAAAGGATCGCTTATGTGAAGACTCGAGGTCTCCTCGGTCTGCGCTCGTTTTTTACGTGAACATGATGCTCCAAGATCCAAGATCCAAGGGAAAAGTGGTCGAGGTCGGTGTTTCATTGATGTGATTGACGAATTCTCTTCGATGGTCGCAGCAGACCAGTTTCGAATAGCGTTGCTTTTGATCTGACAGTATCGGAGCTAGAAGAACAAGCGTCACACTGTCGACCAGTATCCCTTGACGACTCGTTATTGCTCGTCAATTGAGGCTGACGCAATATGTCTATTCGGGGCAGTAAGAGTGTCGATGCAACCCCTCTCTGGCATTGGTGAATAGAGCTATCGATTCTTGTATTCTCTTAGCGCAAGTTAATTCTGTGGCGTGATCGTGTTTCATTGTGGAGCGACCCCAGTTTAACGTTGATCCGAAATCCGGCATCTCACATGGCAGAAGCTGACCCTCGATATGAAATCTCGGGATTCGGGCATTTGCGAGTACGACCAATGCAACTGCGTCTTGTATCGCGCGTTGTATTGCGATGAATTCCGCCGAGTTGCTTCTGGCACTCACTTTCGACATGCTCAAGCAGAAATTGCATAACGGACCTACCGGTCCGTCGGCTTACACCTCCGCTCGACAATTTCTCGGCGGACTCCGCGTTCATGTATGAACGATGCTTGTCAAGGTAGCAGCGTCTCGAATCTGATTATCGGACAGCCTCAGCTCTCGAAGATTGAAGAACAGTCCTCTTAGGCACGCGTTTGTGCCAGAGGTTATTAGGCATGAGCCCCTCTGCTAACGCGAAGCGGTTCATTCGCCTTAGTATTCACCCGTCCATCGTAGGGAATTCACTAAATTAATTGTTCCAACTACCCAGGCCACAACTCAACGAATAGCCAACCAGACATCCGGCCAAGTTGCCACCAACAGATATGTTGTGGAAGTTGATGCGATTAGATCCATAGATGTAGGCCTGGTTGACGACGATTCCCGTATTAGCAGCTCGGGCCGCCCAAATCGGCGTGGAGAGGCTTGTCCCGCCCACCGTGAACCAACCCGTCGTGCCACCGTAGTTGTTGGAGTTGTAGACAAAGCCTCCGGTATTGGGATCGGCGTTTGCCGCAACGTCAGGTGTCGCTCGCTTGCCGCCGCAGTTCACCTGGGCGTACGTCGGGTAAGCGACTTGAGATGTAGTTGCGGTCTCGAGGGTGCTACATCCGCCGCCTCCACTTGCCCATCCAGTCTCAGAGGAAATCGTTCCGGACGAAGTGAGATTCAGTGTCGTACCTCCTACGGAGATCACCTTCGGAGACACCGAGGGATATTCCGGGTAGAGGCCCCCGTCGCCAGAGGAAGCGAAAAAACTTACTGCTGTATTGGTAAATGCTCCGTCGAATGTCTTCTCATTACTCATCTCTTGTCCGCCAAAGGACATCGACACGTACTGCGCGCGCGTCGCGGCGTACTGGGCAGCCTTCATGAGGTCGCCCCAGCCACTCGTCTTCGCCTCAACGAGAAGGATGCTGGCCCCTGGAGCAATAGCATGGGCCCACTCGACGTCGAGGCTTATCTCCATTCCCCATCCTGCGTCGTACGTAGTAGCGGGAGGAGTGGTACTCGTCTCGCCGACCTTCTGAAAGCAAGGACCGCTCGTTGACGTGATGGTGCATGACGCTAACTGAGGAATTCCGAACTGTGAGTTAAATGTCGCGAGGTCAGGAACAATATTGGGATCGTCGTTAGCGTCCACAACGGCGATAGTTTCTCCCGTGCCCGCCAACGCGCCAGTCGAATTTGTGGTCGGGAAATTGTACGCAGTAATTATCTGAGCGGGGCTCAGCGCCATATAGTTATTGGCGAAGGTGTCCTGTGGAATTGGCGAACCCGTACCATTCGAGTTCCCGCTCCCAAACGGGTTTTGGCCCTTTACCTTATCCACACCCAAGACGAGCGCGCTACATGAAGCCGCATTCGCAGAAGCTGGGCACGCCCTGACGACAGTCGCGCTATTATTGTCGACCTGCCAAGGTCCGGTTCCTTGGAAGTTCTGACCGTTAGAACTGCTTGATCCACCCGTGGGGCCACTTCCCGCTGATGACACGCTTTGCAACGAGGCCGTCAGTAGCAACGAGACGGTTGCCGCCGCGATTGTGTACGTGTAGTGATTTTTCTTCATTTCGAAACTCCGCATCTAATTCTTCACCGTCCGGTATGGACAAGACAACGTGCATTCACTTCGTTTTAGCTACCTAACATTTAACCTTATGAAAGGGTGAAAATGCAAGTGAAAATTAAACAAAAAATTATTCTGTTTTCATCAATTGTGTCCATTTTTCTCGGTTTCCGCGTCTCGGCGGTGTAGTTAATTTTAACTATATTGCCCCTAATACGGTAAATGTGGCAAAACGAGTGTTTCTGATGTTCGTCGCGGCGAGGAACGTCGTTGGGATTCCTTCGCGGTGCAGGAATGCTCCAAAGTTGATGAACGAACTCGTCAATGGTCTGGAAAATTATCTCGCGAGGCCAGACATCAACACGAGCCCAACGGGCGTCGCAATTGTGAATCTCGCAAAGCGCCGCGAGAGCGTCACGTGAGTCGCGGGTTTAGCTGGGGTGATCTCCGGCTGACATAACCGTCATCAAGGTGCCAGTGACGGGCTCGCTAAAGACACAAATCGCGCTTCCGGGAACCGGCATCTCATCAATAACGATGGCGCCACCGTGGCGGGGGACGACCTCGTGGATTCGCTGTAGCGAGTCGACAACGAAGATTGGCATCCACCGAGGGGCACCGCCGGTCTCTGACTGCGAGATACTCGCGAACCACTGATCCCCGTTTTGCAAGACTCTCATGTCCGCCTCGGGTTCATTGACCTCGTGTCCCGTGACGCCGGCGTAGAACGCGGCGGCGGCTTTGGGGTCAGAGGACGTGTGATCGAACCATCCCGGCGCGTTGGGCTCGTACATCACGCCAAAGCCGTTGAACGACCCGGGTTGCCACAGGCCGTACGACGCGCCCGTCGGATCAGCCAACACGGCCATGCTGCCCAGCTCCATCACCTCCATCGCGGGCGTCGTCACGCTCGCTCCGAGGTCAGTTGCCTTCTTTATAGCGTCATCGATGTTTGAGGTGGCGAA
>DAIQOO010000198.1:0-2258 GCA_036787845.1 Acidimicrobiales bacterium | reverse complement strand
ACGTGGCGCTCGAAGCGCCGCGCCCGGCCCCACTGAGGGCCCAGCGCACCCGCCATCGCGCCTCCGCCAATCCTCTCGCCGGACGAGCCGTTCGACAGAGTTCTGCGAGCAGCGTCTCGCGTGCCACGGGGACCGGGCTCATGCTCGCAATTTTGGTATTCGCCTTTTTCATAGCGGGACCAATGCCGTTGACGGTGTTGATTCTCGCCGCGCTGGCCTTCGCCAGTGCCGAGGCGTACGCCGGATTCCGGGCCGTCGGCGCTCATCCCGCGACCATATTGGGCATCGTCGCGGTATTGACCTTGGGCGTCGCGGTCTACAACAAGGGACTCGTCGTCGTTGGCGCGGTGACGGTGTTGCTCGTGATCTTCGGCTTCATTTGGTACATGAGTGCGGAACGAAAGATTGATGTTCTCGACGAACTCGGTGCCACGATCTTCGTGTACGTCTGGGTTGGCGTCTTGGGCTCGTACGGGATTGTCATGCTCGCGCCACACGCGTACGTTGACCGACACGGTGTGGCGTATCTCTTTGGCGCGGTAGCGCTCACCATCTGTAACGACGTGGGCGCCCTCTTCACCGGGCGCTCGCTCGGGCGACGACCACTCAACGCCGCGCTCTCGCCCAATAAGACCGTCGAAGGCACCATCGGCGGCACGATTCTTACCTTGATCGCGGGCGCCGTTCTACTGCCGCTCGTGAGTCCATGGACGATGACCCACGGCGTCGAAGCCGCGGTGGCGGTGTCGATCGTGGTGCCACTGGGCGACCTCTTTGAGTCCATGGTGAAGCGCACACTGGGTCTTAAGGATCTCGGGCGACTCTTGCCCGGCCACGGGGGACTGCTCGATCGCATTGACGGGCTACTCTTCGCGCTGCCCACGATGTACTACTTCGTCCACTTTCTAAAACTGGGTTAGCGATGTCGCACTCGCGCCGCAGCGTGGCGCTGCTCGGTGCGACGGGGTCCATCGGCGTGCAAACGCTCGACGTACTTCGTCGAGAAAAGGATCGCTTCGAACTCGTTGCGGTCGCTGGCGGGGAACAGCTCAGCGAACTCGCCGCTATCGCGCACGAGTTCCGAGTGAAGACCATTGCGGTCAAGAGCGACGCGCACCGAGCGACGCTGTCCGACCTCGTGGCGAGCGACGTCAGCATTGTCGTGGGCGACGAAGGACTCATCGAGTTGGCGCAAGGCGGCGACATCATCGTCAACGCGGTGCTCGGTTTCGCGGGCCTTCCAATCACCTTGGGTGCGCTGAGTGCCGGCAAGCGCCTCGCGCTCGCGAACAAAGAGTCACTGATCGCGGCGGCGCCACTGGTCGCGAATGTTCGAAATACCCCTGGCGCGCAACTGTTGCCAATCGACTCCGAACACTGCGCAATCCATCAGTGCCTCGCGAGCTCGTCCTCGAACAGCGGGTACCCAGACGTAAAACGACTTCTTTTGACGGCGTCGGGTGGACCCTTTCGCGGCTGGAGCGTTGAGCAACTTCGCACGGTGACCAAGGAAGACGCGTTGCGTCACCCGACGTGGTCGATGGGCGAGAAGATCACGATCGATTCGTCGACGCTCATGAACAAGGGACTCGAAGTCCTCGAAGCGTCGGCACTCTTTGGCATCGAGGCGGATCGTATAGAGATCGTCGTGCACCCTCAATCGATCGTGCACTCGATGGTTGAGTACGTTGACGGCTCCGTGCTCGCGCAACTTTCGCGACCCGACATGCGTCTACCTATCGCGTACTGTCTCGGACTGCCCGAGCGACTCGCGCACCATTGGGGTGAGCTTGATTTCACCAAAGAAGTGGCGCTTAGTTTCGAGCCACCCGACGAGAAGGTATTCCCCGCAATAGGTCTCGCTTACGAAGCCGCGCGACTCGGCGGCGCCGCGCCCGCGTGGCTCAGCGCCGCGAACGAAGTTGCGGTGTCGGCGTTTTTAGCAGATGAGATTGCGTGGTGCGACATTGTGGGAATCGTCGCGGCGACCATGGACCACTACGTGCCCGATCCCTTAACCTCACTGGCCGCGCTGTACGAAAATGACGAGGCCGCACGTCGATGGGCCCGCACTAGCCTTAAAAAGTAGTCATGGAAACAACGTCGCCCCCTCGTACGTCGCCCCGTTCGTCACCTTTGGCGCTGCTCGCGGGAGCGATTGCCTTTGTCGCCCTCCTCACGTGGTGGGCCGGTTGGGCGTTGTCGCTCGTCATTGGCGCGATCATTCTGATGGTGATGGGACATGAATTCGGCCACTT
>DAIQOO010000075.1:2094-8303 GCA_036787845.1 Acidimicrobiales bacterium | reverse complement strand
TGATTGGCTTCGACTACAGACGTCGAGGTGAAAGAAGCGAGCCGTGGTCTCCGGAGCCACGTTAAAGAGCCGGAAAAAATAAACAAACGCCAAGCCTCAGCTTGCGCTTGCTGCTTAGGTAGCAACGTCCGCCTTGACCCAGCCCTGCGGTTTAGTAAACGGACGTCATAAAGTAGGGCTTACCAACAAGGTTCGTTAGTGATCTCGTCGGGACAATTCAGCTAACTAAGGAACGACACCGGCGCTGACAACAGTGACGCTCCCGACAACCACCTGTTAGCTGCGCTCGGAGAAGTTTCACCAAGAAGCTGTAACACGAGGGTTCGAATCCCTCCACCTCCAAGGATGCTCAGGGTTCGCCGTGAACGTTGTTGGAGGTGAAGTCACTCCCTGTATTTTCATAGAGTTCGATGATGGTGTGAGCCCAATCGAGCGCGTCGCTCACACGAATACCTGTCGGTTGGGGCTTCGTCCAAATTTCGAGGTTTTCGGGTCGGTTGTCGTCACGGATGCCATTGAGATGATGAACCGTTTCACCCGCCACGAGGTATCGACCGATCACCGATTCGACCACGAGGATGTGCTCAAACACGTATGGGTTACGCGTCGCTCTCGGGTGACCTGGCGCGTGACGTAAGACATAACCTCGTCTATGGAGTGTCCTTCCGCCCTTCCAGTTTCCGTTTTGACTCGCTGCATCATTCCGGCACGGAAAGCACGAAGCGGACTTGGGCTGCTTGAACGCCCCACATTTGCACTCAACCTTCTCGGGACTTCGACAGATCGGACATCGAAGACGGCCGCTCGAAGGTTGGAAGCTACGTTTACATTCCTGACAGATTCTCATTAGGAGGAGAAGCTAGTAGCAACTTGTTACACCAACAATGCCCAAAGTTCTCCTCGGACATTGTTGGAGAAGTTTTCCTACTCTCATCACAGGCGAAGTATTGCCAATGGTCGTGTCCAAAAAGGGTGTCACTTAGTGTGACGCCGGTTCAGAACCGTTGAACATCGTAAATACCCAAGGTTCAGTCGTTCCTCGAAGTAAGACTCCGCTGAGTCGATAGGGATAGTCAACGTCGTGTCCTGATCCGTCGTTGAGATGGAGCATGGCCGGACCAACGAACCAGATTGACTCTCCAATCTTTCGCGTAAACAGTGAGTCCCACGTCCACGAAATCTTCGTTCGCTGTTCGAAAATTGTTGTAAAGAACGCCTGCAGTTCTTCGGTGCCTTGAGCGACCTCTCCCGCTTCAGAGCCGAACAAGAGCGCATCTTTTGTAAAGAGATTCATAATCTGTGCCACGTCGCGGGATTGAAGGCGATCCACCAACTTTTTCAACACACCGTCGACCACTTCAGCGGACGCTTGTTCATCGTTCATGCGAGGAATAAGGGTAGCTAAGCGTTCGATCGGGCAACGACGAGAACTGGAATTATCCGACTGGTCTTCGTTTGATATTCGGCGTATGGAGGGAAGGCCGCCACGGCCCTCTCCCACCACACGTCTCGCTCATCTCCTTCAACTTCGCGGGCAACGTAGTTAAAAGGAGTTGCTCCGTCTTGAAGAACGAGCGCCGAGGGATCGTGCACCAGGTTGAAATACCACGATGGACTCGTCGGCGCTCCGCCTTGCGAGGCGACCAGCGCGTACTCGCCGTCGTGCTCGACGCGCATCAGGGCTGATTTACGGATCTTGCCGCTTCTATTGCCTCTTGTCGTAACGATGATCACCGGCAGCCCAGTGTCGCGAAGCGTGTTCGCCTTCTCGCCATTACTCGATTCGTACTCGGCGACTTGCTCTCTCACCCACGCTGCTGAACTTGGTTCGTACTCACCTTCTAGTGTCATGTCGCCACAGTAGCCCCAGAGAAGTGATTACGACTTACGAAATGGATCGCGTACGGCGAAGGTTCGCTATCGCGTCAAAAGCATGGTGGGGGTTCGTTCAAACGCGTTTTTTGATGACCGCGTCGAACGCCACTCGATTAGTTCTTTAGAAGTGCCAACGCCGAGACGAAGTCGGCCGGATCATCGACGGTGACGATGAAGCGACGATTCCCTTGGAGTCTCACGTCGAGCGCGTCACCTCGGCGTGTCGCCAAGGCCGCACGACGGAATACCTTAAGGCTGCCTCGATAGCCCCAACCACCCATTTGCAAGAACGAGAAATTTCGGGCGTCGGCGCCGACCAATTTGTCGGGTCCGAAAACTTGACGCACCAAGCCGCCCGGCCCGTACACCACCTCGAGAGCACGTCCTTGCGGTGTCGCCACCACGCGCACAGTAATACGAAGAAAGAAAAAAATCGCAGCGAGGAGGCTAACGAACGCAATCGATTCGATGACGATGGTGAGCGCCGAGGGAGAGTGACGACCTGTCCCCGCCGTGAGCGCAATCGCGACCGCCGCGTAGACGACCGTCACTATCGCCAACAAGAAAACGAGTCCCTTCGTGCGGAGCCGTTGTTCAATGACGATCACCCGTTCGATCATTAACGCATTCTACGATGGCGGTCGCTCGGGGCAGGGGTGATCACGAGCCGGTGCCGTGACTACCACGTCACTCCCCACTCGACGCACGTGCCAATCTCGCCACGTCATCTCGTCCAAAGCGCTGAGACCGTCGGTGACAATTCGCCTCGCCACTACTCCCTTGACGGCCTTGGCGTCGTGTCCGACCGCACGCGACTCGTCACTAGCTACGAAGTGCACGTGCACCACACGGTGGCTTTTGGACAACGACGCGAAATCAAGGCTCGCGGCGTGCTCCTGAGGCAAAAAGTTGACGATCGTGACGTTCTTGGGCCCCTGTGCCAGCAGCGACGTCAGATGAGGCTTCCAAAATCGGGCGAGCGAACCGAGTGGACTGAGTCCCACGTTCATCTTGAGTCGATAGTCGGCTATGAAGTCATCTCCCGAATTAAGTTCATAGAGCGCCGATGGCACCATGATTTGACGGCGTTGCGCCGGTGACAGAGAACCGGGGTCGAGATGAATCCACACGACCCCCTGGTAGCGGCGCCACGACGGCATCAATTGTGCGTGTTCGCTGAAAAAATCATTCGTCGCGCCGAGCGCCTGCGCGAGAAGCGGACCGCGCGCTTGGAGCGTCGTTTCGAGCTCGCGGGTCGAAGCGTTCACGATGAACGTGGCGAGGGCGTCACGAACGCGACGGCGCGGCTCGTCCAACGCCTCGTCAAAGGCACCCTTATGTTGCGCGCGCCGTCCACCCGGCGCTTTCTTCTGTGACGGCGGCATCAACACGAGAAACCGCTCCGTCACAACACCTAACGGTAGTTGAGCACTACGCCGCGGTCAGTTTTTCCTTCGACAGCCCGAATGATCGAAGAAAGTTTCGAACCCTCACTACCTGGTCTTCGGTCAACTCGCGATTGCGAGTCGTTCCAAAGGAGACGGTCTCGCCGTCAATAGACACTGCCCAGTTGCCACGGTGTGTCTCATGGACTTCTCCGAAACGTGCGAGTAACGAACACACGTCGTGCCACTGAATGTTGTGATTCAGCGGATGGCTAAACAGCTTTTGGGCGGTAACGCGATGGTGATGGTCCAACTTGATCGACATACTCAACCCCCTCTGCAGGCGCAAAGACATTCGGCGTCAATTGCACTATCCACCTTTTACGACGGGCTGTCAAGGAGTGCGACGAGCTCGACGTGCTCGGTCATCGGGAACAGGTCAAATACTTTCAACTGTTTCAAGGCGAATCCATTTCCTAAGAATCCTTTAAAATCTCGAGCGAAGGTCGCCGCGTCACACGACACGTACACCAGTCGGCGAGGGCCCCGTCGTACCAGACTTTCGACGACACCCTTGGCCAAACCCTGTCGAGGAGGGTCGATCACGACCACCGCGCCCTCGCGCACGGTGTCGTTGACCGATCGTGGCGTCACGGACCATTCGCGTACTTTCAGTTGTCGCAGACCCGCGGCGTTGTTGCGTGCGTCACGCACCGCGAAGGGCGACGACTCAACGGCGGTAACTCTGCCACTCGGCCCAACTCGCTTGGCGAGCGGCACCGCAAAGAGCCCCACGCCACTGAAGAGATCAACGACGTCATCCCCCGCGCTCACGTCCGCGAACTCGAGCACCGCGTTGAGCAGCGTATGGGGAGCGTCGCGATGCGACTGCCAGAACGAAAGCGGGCCCACGGAAAAGACGTGATCACCAACCTTGACCCGTGAGTGCGTCGATGGATCGAGTGGCGCACCCACGAGTGAACGAAGTTCGTACGTGGTACCACGTTCGTTCTCACGCCGAGCAACCCCGAACGGCTCCCCGGCACCAATGGCTCGTAACTCGACCTCGCTGACACCGTGCCACGAATGACCAAAGGCCGGTGTGAAGACGTCGTCCGCGATCCAACACGCGTCGATCGAGACCAGATCATGTGAGCGCGACTCGCGAAGGCTGAGGCGTCCTACGTCGTCGACCGCACAGCGAAGTCTGGTCCTAGAGCCTTTGATCTCGCCCGTTGATGGCTGCACTTGCACGTCGATCTCGAGACCAGCGATTCGTCGAAGGTGCTCGGCGACGAGTGACGCTTTCCACGACAGTTGTGCGCTCTGCGACGCGTGTTGTAAATCACAACCCCCACATCCTCCGGGGTGCGCGTAGTGACACGGGGCCGAAACACGTTCGCTGCTCGCTTCAAGCACTTCGACGGCGTCGCCACGGTAGAAGTTCGCCGTCGTCTCGCTCACGGTGACCCGAACGAGCTCACCGGGCAAGGAATGTCGAACGAAGATCACACGTCCATCGTCCGCGCGACCCACGCCCCCACCGGTAGCGGGACGTTCGACGCGAATCGTCATTGTCTCAATGGATGTTCCTTCAGCCTCGTTCATCTAGCCAACGCGGCTCAGGAAAAGATCGACGAGCTCTTGGGTCCGTCCGCGCGCGGCCGGTGTCTGGCGCGCCGTTTCGTCGAGCAACGCTTCAACGTCGAGTCCGAGTTCTCGCGCGTCCTCTTCGTCTGAAGTGAGCCACTCTTTGAGCTGCGTCTCGTCGATCTCGGGGTGAAACTGCACGCCAACATTGTTGCCAATAGAGAAGGCCTGCACCGCGCGCGGGGACGTTGCCCACAGTTGTGCGGATGGGGGCAACGTGCAGTTGTCAAAATGAAACTCGAACCAGGGTCCTCGCGGAAGGTTGACGTCCGCCACGACCTCGATCTCGAACCAACCAATCTCCCCGTCCTCGGCCCGGCGCACGTCCCCGCCGTAATAACGACAGAGAGCCTGGGCGCCGAAACAGATGCCCAAGATGGGTAGCGATTGCTCTTCGGCGTCGCCGATCAAGGCCAACTCACGGCCGAACCACGCCGCTTCGACCTCGTGGTCGTAGACCGCACACTTCGAACCCAAAATAACCATGACGTCGTAGCCCTCCAACGAGGGTGATGCCGTGGTCTCATCCATCAACACCAAGTCGATGCCGAATCCGCGCGCCTCGAAGGCTTCGCCGACGAGACCCGGACTGTCTTCGAGATGATGGCGTAACACCAGCGCGCGTCCCATAGTGCCTTCGACTCTAGTGAAACGTCGCGGTGCACTTACGCCTCGGGCAGCGACCAACCCATTGACTCGGCAATCTCTTTGCACGTGGGACACAGTGGATACTTCGAAGGATCACGTCCGGGCACCCAGACTTTGCCGCACAACGCTCGAACCGGTGTCGCGTTGACCATTCCAGCGACGACGGAGTTGTCCAACGCGACGAACTCACCGTCTTTTGGCGTGTAACCCTCGAGCACCAAGTGCTTGAATCGCTCGTGGTCGCCTTCGTCGACTTTGGTCGTCGAGTGGACGACGACCTCGGTCTCTGTCTGAACGCTCACGTCGAACAATTTAGCGACAGCACGTAGGGTTTGGATGCCATGAAGAGTCGTCGCCGCCGTCCCCTTCCCTCACGCCCGCTCGGCAGGGTCGCGTCACACTTCACCCGCGAGGGAACGCCAAAGAACGCCTATCGCACCGAACGTGAGGCCCAGAGCGCCGCGCAACTGGCGTGGACCCTCAGCGGCGCCGAACTTGACAGCTACCGATGTGACTTCTGCCACCAGTGGCACGTCGGCAAGCGATTTCGCGACGATTAGCGAAACTAATCCAAAACAGGCAGTATGGAGGGACTCGAAATGAAAGGTTTCCCATGTCGGTCCAGGCGTACATCTTGATTCAATCCGAAAT
>DAIQOO010000075.1:0-1994 GCA_036787845.1 Acidimicrobiales bacterium | reverse complement strand
CCAGCCCTTGACGCGTGCCAGCTCCGGCTTTTGTCGGCGCCGAGCGAACGTGCGCGGGCGTCTTTGAGAATCGAGGCGCCGGTTCAGGTTGCACCGCCCCCTCGAGAGAGAAGACCCGCCGGGCGGTGTTGTAGGGATGGCGCGCGGCTTCAGAAGGTGACAAGACGGGCGTCACGCACGCGTCGACGTCGCCAAAGATCTCGGTCCACTCATCACGCGTTCTTGTTAGAAACACCGCCTTGAATCGTTCCTTCATGAGCGGCCACTGCGTACGATCCATCTGGGGCGCCAGATCTTCCTCCGCGAGGCCGAGCCCGCGAACGAGCTCGTCGTAGAACTTGGCTTCGATGGCGCCAACGGCGACGAAGCGCCCGTCCTTGGTCTCGTAGACCTCGTAGAAATGAGCACCCGTGTCGAGGATGTTGACGCCACGCTCTTCTATCCAGTACCCGGCGTTCGTGAACGAGTGGGTCATTGCCATCATCGACGCGGCGCCGTCGACCATGGCCGCGTCGACGACCTGGCCCTCGCCACTTCGCTGCGCGGAAAATACCGCCGCCATCACGCCAAAGACCAAGAACAAGGCTCCGCCACCGAAATCGCCTACGAGATTGAGTGCCGGCACGGGTCGCTCGCCCACTCGCCCGACGGGCCAGAGCGCCCCAGCAATCGCCACGTAGTTGATGTCGTGACCAGCTCGTTGCGCCAATGGTCCTTCTTGGCCGTAACCGGTCATGCGCGCGTAGACGAGACGCTTGTTCCTCTGCCACACGTCTTTGGGACCCAATCCCAATCGTTCGGTCACGCCAGGTCGAAAGCCTTCAACGAGAACGTCTGCTCGTTCGCACAGTTCCAACACGAGGTCACGTCCCGCCTCGTTTTTCAAATCCAGCGCCACGGAAGGTCGCGATCTGTTCAGAACGTCCCAAGTGACGCCGTCGTCAGCGTCAGGGTCGCCTCGCTCGAGACGAAGAACCTCCGCCCCAAGGTCCGCGAGCAACATACAGGCGTAGGGACTCGCGCCGATGCCGGCGAGTTCTAGAACTTTCAGTCCCTCTAGTGGTCCACTCACGAGGTCAGTGTACGTGGAGCGATTCTCGACATACTTATTAGTCCCACCACAGATCGTGCCCGAGCACGCCACGTCCGATGAGACCGAGCTGGATCTGACTAGAGCCTTCGACGATCGTTAACTGCGGCGCGTCGCGGTAGTACTGCTCGGTCGGATGATCTTCCATGTACCCGGCCGCGCCGAGCAACTGCACCGCGAGTCTCGACGCCTTTACCGCGACTTCGGAGGCGTAGTACTTCGCCATCGAGAGCATCGGCACGTACTCTTTGGTGAACTTTCCCTGATCCGCGAGCCACGCCGCTCGATACGTCAAGAGGCGCGCGGCCTCGATCTCCGTGGCGCACTTGGCGATCTCCCACTCGATGCCCTGAAACTGCGCAATGGTCTTGCCGAAAGCTTCGCGTTGCTTCACGTACTCCGTCGCGTACATCAACGCCCCTTCGGCCAGTCCGATGCCTCGAGCGGCGACGATGGGACGCATCGCGTTCAATGACTGCATCGCGAGCGCGAAGCCACCGCCTATGACCTGGCGAGGTCCAACCTTTACGTTGTCAAATACAATCTCCGCGGTGTCAATGCCCTTGACGCCCATCTTCTTATCGACACGCGTCTTGGAGACACCGGGGGTGTCCGCGTCGACGATGAAGCCCCAAATATTGGTGTGAAGGCGAAGTGCGGGATCGCCGATCTTTGCGAAGACGACGAACCAATCGGCCTGCATGCCTCCCGAGATCCAACACTTCGTCCCGTTCAACACGAAACCACCCTCGACGTTGGGGTCTTCGCTCGCTCTACTCTTCATCCCCGCCACGTCCGAACCCGCGCCCGGCTCAGAGAGACAAAACGACGATCGCTGGCCTCCATTCGCAATCCCCGGCAAGTAGCGAAGCTTCTGCTCCTCGTTGCCAGCGATCATGATCGG
>DAIQOO010000197.1:0-2266 GCA_036787845.1 Acidimicrobiales bacterium | reverse complement strand
CGGCTCTTCGAACCGCTCGGATACTTGGTTTCGTCCACTCCGATCCCCCTCGACGAGGCATTCCCCAATTGGGTGAGAATGTCAAGTCAATTTGGCCCCACTGTGCGCATCGAAATTGGCCCCACCCCTCGTCATTCAGGCCACTTCTAGTCTTGGCGGGTGATTGAGAAGCGCAAACTCCCAACGGCGAAGTCGATCTTCCAGTTGCGGATCTCCATTCAAGAGACCGAGCCGGAGGTCTGGCGCCGGGTTTTGGTGCCGGGAACTATGCCCCTCGACAAACTTCATGACGCGATCCAGGACGTGTTTGGCTGGTGGGACTATCACCTGCACGCTTTCAACATCGGGGATCTTCGCTTTAGCGTCCCGCACAACGAGTGGACTGATGACGATCAACCGGATCTTGATGAATCCGGCGTCAAGTTGCATCGTCTAATTGGTGAGGGTGACCGGTTCACTTATGAATACGATTTTGGTGACTTCTGGGTCCACGACATCGAGGTTGAGTCCGTCGTGTTCGTCGTCGATCCAGTCGAGTCGAAAGAGTTAACGCTCCGACGAGCTGTCTGCATCGACGGCGGTAATGCACGTCCCCCCGAGGACTGTGGCAGCACGTCAGGCTTCGAGAACTTCAAAGAAGTGATGGCGGATCCGCGCCACGAGGACCACGAGTCCATGACCGAGTGGTTCGGCGGACCGTTTGAACCCTCGAAGTTCAGTCTCGCCGAGGCGAACGCGATGCTCCAGCGACTTCGTTGAACTAACTCTTCGCCGCGCGTTTTGCCTTCGTTGATCGCAGGCGGTAACTGTCGGAACCGGTTTCGATGATGTGGGCGTTGAAGGTCAATCGGTCAATGATCGCGGCCACGAGGCGAGCGTCGGTGATCACCTTGCCCCACTCAGAGAACGGAAGATTGGACGCAGTCGCGACCGACGAACGCTCTTCGCGTTCGGTCAGGATTTGAAAGAGCAGTTCTGCGCCGCGTGCGTCGAGGGCCACGTAGCCGAGTTCGTCGAGCAGCAACAGATCCACGCGTCCGTAGCGAGCAACGAGTTTGGAGAGGCGCTTTTCGTCCGCCGCTTCGGCGAGTTCGTTGACCAACTGCGCGCAGGTGACGTAGCGCACGTGGTGTCCGAGTTCACACGCCCTCACTCCGAGACCAATGAGCAAGTGGCTCTTGCCGGTGCCCGAGTCACCCAGTAACACGACCGGGTCGCCGCGCTCTAAGAACGTGCCGGCGCTGAGCATCGCGACCTGAGCGGGCGTAACCAACGCAGCGGCGGTGAGATCAAATTCACCCAGCAGTTTCATGCGCGGAAAGTTCGCACTCTTGACGCGACGGTGGCGGCGGCGTTCTTCACGGTCGTCGAGTTCGGCCGCGAGCACGTGGCTCAAGTAGTCGAGGTGAGAACTGTGGTTGCGCTCGGCGTCACTAGCGAGCGAACTCGCAACGGCGCGCACTGTTGGTAGTCGTAGTGAACGCGCACTCAGTTCAATCGAGGCGAGAGCGGCGTGAGAGGTGGAACTCGCCATCACGACACGCTCAACAGTTCGTCGTAGTGGCTCACACTTGGTGCTTCGCGGTCGTAGTGCGCGAGAGTGGGGTCGCCCACGAGCGGCGCAACCGTTTCTTCGAGGGATCGTCGCGCCTCAATGGCGACGAGGGCCGGATCCAGAGTGCCGACGCGCAAACACCGAGCCATTCCCTCGCGCACCGCGGACGGCTTCATGGTTCGCTCGAGTAAGAGCACGCCAATCATCGCTCGGGTGCCCGCGCCGTCACCGAGAGTTCGACGCGCGCGAGCGAGGAACTCGTCGTGGGTGCTGGTAAAGCGCCCACTGGCGCGCGCCAGGTGCAGCGCACTCGAGCCCGCCAACGCGCCGGCCTTGATCGCGAGAGTCTCTAAGTAGTGGTCGAGCTCTAGGACTTCGCGACCCTTGCCCGGCGAGCGGTCGTGCGCAGCGAGCACGCGAGTGCCGTCGTGCGCGCTCACGGTATTGGCGCCGAGACGCACGGTCACTCGTTGGCCCGCGTAAGTAACGGGGACCGAGTAAAAGTTTTGGCGCACGCAGACGCGACTCTTGGTGTCGACGCGACAGCTGAGAACCAACTCGCTCGCGAAGTGCTCGGCGGGCAGAGGCGCCAAGTGTGCGGTCTCTAAAACAAAGTGTTCGCCCACGCTCAGACGCCGGCCGTCGATGTGACGATCGTCGTCGAGCACGTCGCCGGCTTCAATCAGAACGTTTAGCTCTAAGAGGCTCGCG
>DAIQOO010000196.1:0-2269 GCA_036787845.1 Acidimicrobiales bacterium | reverse complement strand
TGCCCACGAGCAGTCGCACGATGTGGGGCACGATAATGCCGACGAAGCCAATGAGACCGACCGCTGAAACGATGGCCGCCGTGCCGAGTGACGACGCCGTGATGACGACCAGGCGAACGCGCCGCACGGGTAGACCAAGCGAGCGCGACTCGTCTTCGCCCACGCTCATCACGTCGAGCGCCCGTCCCGCCGCGACACAGATCAACACGCAGATAGCTACGTAGGGCAACACCAACAGCACCGAACTCCAACTTGCGCTAGCGAGAGAACCGAGCAACCAGATGTAGACCGTCGCGATCGAATTCGTGGAGGACTGCTGTTGGAGAAATGTTTGCGCGCTCGTGAAGAGCGACGCCACGGCAACACCGGCCAAAATCAGCGTCGAGGTGTTTGAACGTAGGCCTCGACCCCCGATCACCCACGTCACCACGACCGCCACCATGGCGCCACCAAAGGCGAGCAGTGGCGTCCAGCTCGGCGTGTTGAGTCCGCCACCCACGTCGACAATGGCGATCGTGGCACCGAGTCCTGCACCCGCCGCGACACCCAACAAATAAGGATCAGCCAAAGGATTGCGAAAGACGCCTTGATACGTTCCCCCGGCCACGGCGAGCATCGATCCCGCCAGCAGACCTAACACCATCCTTGGCGCGCGAAATTGCCAGATGATCGATGACTGCGTTGGCGTAAGGGTGCTGTGACCGAGGCCGAGGTGCGAGACAACGTCGCCAACGACGCGCGTCGTGCCAATCGATGTTGGGCCAATGACCAGTCCACAGACCACCGCCGCCGCGAGCGCGATGAGTGTCGCGACGGCGACAAGCGCCACCCGGCGCCCGGTCGGTGGACTGGCCGTCAACCTACTGCGTCCAGAGCGCGGTGTCGGCCAAGACACCCTTCACGGCGGCGGTCAATTGATTCATCAACGTGCCCAAGCGCGGCCCCCAACGAGAAGCGACGTCGTCACTCAGTCCGATCACGTGTTGGTGCACCACCGCACTCACGCTAGAGAATCCAGTGCGCTGCGCGACAACGGACGTCGATACGTGACAGCAGATGGTGTCGGCGAGGAAGATCAGATTTGGATTAGCACTGACGATGTACTCCGCACTCAACTGCGGATAGCCCGCGTCAGCCGACGTTGAATTAGCGTCGGCGATGTTAACGATGCCGAGTGACTTCAATAACGAACCCACGAACGTGCCGCTCGTTATTGAGTAGTACGTCGGATCGAGCTCGTAGTACGCCGTGACAACCTGGCTGGCGTGCGGGGGCACCGATGCTACGTCGCGCGCAACCGTCGACTTGAGTGACCTCACGATCGAGGCGGCCTTGGTCGCGTGACCAGTGAGCGCACCCAGCTGCGTAATTTGAGCGTACGCAGCCTTCAGCGTGGTGGGCGCACCTTGGTTGATGACCTTGATGCCGAGACCCGTCAACTTCTGTTGAATACTGTTCGCGTTGTACGAGATAACTACCAAATCTGGCTTCGCCGATGGATGTGTTTTCGTTACCCTGCAGAGACCGACGACTGCTTCAACGCTCGGATTCAGCGCACTGATTCGCTTCTTGGGAAGGCCCTTGGCGTAGTTCGAATCGGTGTCCACCGCTTGAACTTGTCTGCCGGCCCCGATGGCGAAGAGTGTTTCGGTCGCCGTGGGTGAAAGCGACACGACACACTGGGGCGTACTCGACGCTCCGGCACTCGCGACGCTGGCCAGCGGCAATGCCACCAGGCCAAGGGTTAGCGCGAGGGTTAGTCGCATGGACTTAATCATGGATATCTCCTTTTCCGTCGAAGTGGTGTGGACGACGGATGGATATCCGAAGAACCGCTCCTTACCTCGAGAGCTGATTTTCAAATCTCCTCGCAGCAGGCGACCTGGCTCATGGTCTCCAAAGAGGCCACATACAGTTGCGGGACAGCGTTGGAATTTCACCAACTTCGCTGCCACGAGGCACCACGACCTTACTCCAACGTTTTGACGCGCAGCGAGGAAAAATTGACCATCATCAGTGAGAGATCGTTACGTGTTCAAAGAAAACGCGGCGCCACTTAGAGTGGCGCCGCGTTCACTGGAGTACTTCGTTGACGCTCCGAAGAGCGAGATCTAGATGCTGAGCTCGTGCTCAATGGCGGCCAACTCTTCCGGCGTGCCTTGAATCTTTGGTCCCTTGAACCACTTGCGTGCCGACACCGCGTACCAAATACCAGCGAATCCCAAAACGGCTACGACCGCGACGGGCGCGTAGTTAAAGGAGGCCGCGG
>DAIQOO010000074.1:0-8357 GCA_036787845.1 Acidimicrobiales bacterium | reverse complement strand
GACGCCATCATCACGACGGTGAAGAGACCCGCCAGCACGGGCGCTGGTCCTTGGAGACCGGTCATGTCCTTGATGGTGTACGAACCACGTCGCTGTTCCATGAAGCCAATGAGGAGGAAGAAGCCGGCCGTAATGACGCCGTGGTTGAACATCAACAACACCGCGCCCACCATCGCGATCTTCGATCCGGTCATGACACCGAGCGTGATGAAACCCATCTGAGCGACCGAGGAGTACGCGACGAGTCGCTTCAAGTCCGGCGTCGCGCAGGCGACGAGCGATCCGTACAAGATGCCAATTACGGCGAGCGTCAACATGGCCGGACGCACGCTGGCGAGCGCCAAGGGGAAGAGTCCCACGGCGAAACGAAGTAACCCGTACGATCCGAGTTTCGCCAACAACGCGGACAGCTCGATTGATCCACCCGTCGGCGCTTCGGCGTACGTGATCGGTGACCAAGTGTGCAGGGGCCAGAGCGGCGACTTGACCGCGAAGGCGATCGCGAAGGCAACGAACAGCCACACGGCCGTGCCGTGGGACATCGCCGTCGACGACAACGCTGAGTAACCAAAGGTGAGCACTCCTTGGGTCTGGTGCTGGTGGAGAAAGCCCAGGTACAAGACGCCGATCAGCAGGAACGCCGAACCGCTGAAGGTGTAGATGAAGAATTTGAGAGCGGCCTTGGCGCGTTGCGCCCCACCCCACAGGGCGATGATGAAGTAGCTCGGCACCAGCGTGAGCTCGAAGAAGATGAAGAACTCGAGCACGTCGTGGCTGAGAAAGCTCGCCATCGTGAACGAAGTCAACGCCAGCAGCCAGCCAACGAACGCCGCTTCGCGACGGCGATCGCGCGCGCCGACGAGCGCCAACAACAGCACCAGCGCCGTTAAGACCATCATCAACAACGAGATGCCATCCAGGGCGACGTCGTAGGCGAGGCCGAACGGTGCCGACAACACGTGACGCGACGCGAAGTCAAAGGTCTGCGCGCCGTGGACGTGAGCGTTGTAGAGGAACGCGACGACGAGCGCGAGCACCATCTCGACGCTCGCGCTCACGACGGCGACGACGTACGAGCGGCCCTCGACCTTTCGGGTCAGGGCGGCAAGTAGTGCTCCGAGAAGGGGCACGACGATCAAGGCGCTGAGGTAGAGCGATGAGTGCATCGTTAGCCAACCCTCGCCACGAGGTAGACGATGATCACGGCGAAGCCGAGCACCATCGCGAGCGCGTACTGGCGTACGAAGCCCGACTGGACCTTGCGCAGTCCCTCGGCGCTTCGACGAATCGCCACCGCCACGCCGGTAACGGCGCCGTCGATGACCTTGGGCTCGATGACGTCATCGCTGTAGGCAGCAGCGCGCGTAAGAGGACGGCCAATGGTGGCGTCGTAGGCGTCATCCCAATGCCACACGTGTTCAAAGAACGAAGACTCGTAACGCGGCGCCTCGGACACGCCGCGCCAGATGGAAAAGGCGGCGAGGAGTCCAAATACCGCCGCGGCGACGTCAACGAGCGCGAGTCCCCACAGAACCAGCGTGCTCGACGCGGCGACGGGCGCGACGTATCCAAACGTCGGCGCCAGAAAACCGGCCAGTGAATTCGCGTGAGCCCAGGGCAAGTTAAGTAGTCCACCCAGTACCGAGAGCCCAGCCAAGATGACGAGGGGTGTCGTGATGACCCACGTTGACTCGTGGGGGTCGTGACCGTGGGTCGCCTCGCGGAAGCGCTCGTTGCCTCTGAAAGTAAGCACGAAAAGGCGGGTCATGTAGTACGCGGTAAGAATCGCCGTCAGGACACCAAGCACCCACAGCGCCTTGTTGTGCTCGAAGACTTTGGTGAGCACGTCGCCCTTCGAGAAGAAGCCGGCAAAGGGAGGTATGCCCGAAATGGCGAGCCAGCCAATGAGAAACGTCGGGTACGTGAGGGGCAAATACTTATGCAGTCCGCCCATCTTTCGAAGATCTTGTTCCCCGTTGAGTGCGTGAATGACCGATCCAGATCCAAGGAAAAGCAGCGCCTTGAAGAAGGCGTGCGCGACCATCAAGAAGATCGCGGCGGAGTAGGCACCCACGCCCACCGCTAAGACCATGTAGCCAATCTGTGAGATCGTAGAAAACGCGAGAACCTTTTTGATGTCCTTCTGAGCCGTGGCGATCGTGGCCGCGACGAACGCGGTCGCGGCACCAATGATGGCGATCGCGGCCCTGCCGTCGGGTGACATCGCGAGCACCGGCGACATGCGAACGAGCAAGTAGACACCGGCCGTAACCATGGTGGCGGCGTGGATCAACGCGGACACCGGCGTTGGACCTTCCATCGCGTCAGGCAGCCAGTTGAAGAGCGGGATCTGTGTGCTCTTGCCGGTAGCGGCGAGCAGGAGTGCCAGCACCGTCAACGTGGCGACGGTCGGCGAGAGTGAACCGGCGACGTGGAAAATTCCCTCGTAGTTAAGCGTGTGGGCGTGGCCGAAGAGCAAGAACATTGCGATGAGCAGACCAATGTCGCCCACGCGGTTGTAGAGGAAAGCCTTCTTCCCCGCCGAGGCCGCCGAGTCACGGTCGAAGTAGTAGCTAATGAGCCAGTACGAACAGACGCCGACGCCCTCCCAACCGACGAACGTGAGCACCAAGTTGTTCGCGAGCACTAAGAGCAACATCGAAAAGACGAAGAGATTGAGATAGAGGAAGAACTTTCGGTAGTCCTTCTCGCCCGCCATGTAGCCAATGGAGTAAAGGTGAATAAGCGCCGAGATGCCCGTCACGAAAAGGCACATCGTGACCGAGAGCGGATCGACCAGTAACGCCGCTGGCACGTGCAAGGAACCAACGGGAATCCAATTGAAGAGTTGGACCGTGATCTCTCTGTTCGACTGGTGCAACAGCAACACGAACGTCACCACGCTCAGTACGAAACTGATCGCCACCACGCCCGTCGCCGCTACGCCGACGGCGCGTTCTTTTAGATTGACGCCGTTCACGAAGACGAAGAGAAAACCGACGAGAGGAAAGAGCAGTATCAGTGTCGCGACGTGCGCCATCTCAGCCCTTCAACTCTGAAAGCTCATCAACGGACGTCGAGGCGCGCCGGCGAAAGACCGCGACGACGATGCCGAGTCCGACGGTCACCTCGGCCGCCGCGACGACCATCACGAAAAAGACTGACGCCTGGCCCGCAATGTCACTCAGCGTGCGAGAGAACGTCACGAAGGTGAGGTTCACCGCGTTCAGCATCAATTCAATGCACATGAACATGATGAGTGCGCTGCGCCTCGTCAAGAATCCAAAGGCCCCGATGCCAAAGAGCAACGCGCCAAGAATCAAGTACCAAGCGGCGGGTACGTTCACGACGTCCCCTCTTCAGCGGTCGTGGCGCGCTCTCGTCGCGCGAGCAACACCGCGCCGACGACGGCGATAATCAGCAGTGCCGCCGTCGCTTCAAAGGCGAAGAGGTACGTCGTGAAGACTGCGATGCCGAGTTGCTTGACGTTGGCCTGTCCGGTCGCGAGGGCTGATCCCGATACCGACGTTGCCCCGGTTACCCAGTGCGACGTCGCCATCAACCAGATCAGTCCACCGATGGTGATCACGACGCCCACCGCGGCGAAGGCACGCTGGCCAACGAGCGGCTCAACGCGCACGCGCATCGTAAGGTCCACGCCAAGGAACATGATGACGAAGAGAAAGAGTACGACGATGGCCCCGGCGTAGACGATGATCTGCACTGCGGCAAGAAAATCAGCTAACTGCGCGACGAAGGCGACCGCGACGCCAAAGAGCGTCATGATGAGGCTGAGCGCCGCGTGCACCGGGTTCTTCATCGAAATGACGCCCAGTGCGCCTACGAGAACGAGCAGCGCCGAGGTCACGAAGACGAGTACGCTCGCGACCGCGTAGTTGGCCGCGATCATTCCTTGTTCCTTTTGGGACGTTTGGGCATCTTCTTTTTCATGCTCGTCAACATTCCCTGCATTCCGCGCTGATCCTCGTTGACGTCTTCTGGATTGAGGTGGCGATAGAACGCGCGACGTAGTTGCTTGGAGCCGGTCGCTTCGTCGTCGCGAACACCGTACTGACCCGCTTCGGGAGCTTTGATGCCAGCGCCGAGCTCACCCGTCCACTGCACGACGCCCTCGTAGGACGCGTCACCAGAGGGTGACGTGGCGCGCATCCAGCCACCGGTCATCTCAGCTTCGCCCTCGCGCCAGTCCTCCCAGGGCAGATGCTTCGGGTAGCCCTGGTCGTCGACCAAAAGTTCGGCCTTGGTGTAGATAGCGTCAGCGCGATTGGTGAAGGAAAACTCGAACATCTTGGTTTCGGTGATCGCCTGGGTCGGACACGCTTCGACGCAGAGGTCGCAGTGGATGCAGCGTAAGTAGTTGATCTCGTAGACGTAGCCGTAGCGCTCACCGGGGCTGACCGGGTGATCGGGTGGATTGTCGAGACCGCGCACGTGGATGCAGTTCACGGGACACGCGCCCGCACAGAGCTCGCAGCCAATGCACTTCTCCATGCCGTCTTCGTAGCGGTTCAAGACGTGACGACCGTGCTGGCGGGGTTGCTTCGGGCGCTTCTCCTGGGGGTAGCTCACCGTCACTGGCGCTCGACCGAGGTGTTGGAACGTGAGCTTAAAGCCACCGAAGAAATCGAGCGGATTACTCATCAACACCCTCCTTCTCACTCCACGTGCGCAGTACTTCATGGGGCAGTGGCCGTTCGCCGACCACGGGGAGAATCGAATCGGCGCCGGTTTCGCGACTCTGGCCCAAGGCGAACGCCCTCGCCAGCACCGTCGAGGCGAGCAGGACACCAGCCGCCATCAAGAGCCCCCAGCCCGGCGCGATGAGAAAACCCGCCACGATGAGCATCCACCCGAGGCTGAGCGGAATGAGTCGCTTCCATCCAAGGTCCATGACCTGGTCGTAGCGAAAGCGCGGCAACGCGGCGCGGAACCAGACGTAACAGAAACAGAACGCGACGGTTTTGGCGAGGAACCACAGGATTGGGAAAATCCACTTGAGGTGCGCGACGGGCGGTACCCACCCGGCCGGTCCCCCAAAGAAGAGCGTCACGATGATCGCCGACATGGTGATCGTGTTCATGAACTCCGCCAAATAGAACAGCGCGAAGCGCAAGGAGGAGTATTCGGTGTTAAAGCCGCCGACTAGTTCGCTCTCGGCTTCAACGACGTCGAAGGGGGGCCGGTTGAGTTCGGCAGTGATCGCCATCCAGAAGATGACAAAGGGCACGATCCCTAGGCGAATGACGTTCCAATGCCAGATACCGTGCGCCTGGGAGGTGACGATGTCGTGGGTTGAGAGTGATCCCGTCACCAACACGATCGTGACGATCGTGATGCCGAGCGCCGCTTCGTAACTAATCATCTGCGCGCTCGCGCGCACCGAAGAGATCAGTGGGTACTTCGAGCCCGACGCCCAGCCCGCGAGCATCACGCCGTAGACCGAGATTCCCGACATCGCGAGCATGACCAGGATGCCCATAGGCGGATTCGCGATCTGGAGCATGACCGGATGTCCCGCAATGGTGAGTGTCCCGCCCAGCGGCACGATGGAGAACGTAATCAGTGCCGGCACCAGCGTCAGGTACGGCGCCAACTTGAAGACGAAGCGATCGGCTTCCGCCGGGATCAGATCTTCCTTGAAGAACAACTTGATGCCGTCCGCGAGGGTCTGCAAGATACCAAAGGGCCCCCAACGCTGGGGACCGATGCGGCTCTGCATATCTGAGATCGCTTTGCGCTCGAACCAAATCATCAACGTGACGGCACCCATCAACACCGCGAAGCCAATCACGACCTTGATAATGACGATCAAAATCACGACGCCAGTTACGCCATGAAGAAAGAGCGGATCAATCGTGGCGAGCCAGCTCACAGCGTCTCCAGCTTTACCTGGGTGATGGCGCTCGAGGGATCAAAGAGCGAACGTACGGCCACGTCGGCACCGTGTTCGTCGATTGATCCAAAGACGACTTCCATCGTGCCGCGTGGCGTGGCGTCATTTAACGCGACGCTCAGACTTAGCGTGGCGCCTCGTCCGTTGACCTGCACCACGTCGCCCGTTTTGAGTCCGAGGTGGTCGAGGTCCGCGTGGTGCAAATACGCCGTCGTGCGAGCGACGAGGTTCGCGAGTGCCGGCGAACCCTGGACCGCGATGCCGTGGTCATAGAGACGGCGCGAGACATTGAGCGCCAGTGCGTACGCGTCGTAGTTCGACACCGCGACGCTTCGACCCGCTGTCACCTCGGCGAGTGTCGCGACCTGCTCGGGCGCCGACGAAGCGACACTCGATCCAACCATCGCGCCCGAGAACTCCGCGAGACCCACAGTGTTGGTAGAGCGAATACCGGGAAAGGCCATTGGGTCCAGGGGCCGGCGCTCGACGCGCTCACTTACCCGACCAACGAGCGCGCCTTCATCCGAGATGTCATAAAGAACACTGAGTGCGGGATACCCCGTCGTCTCTTCAATGACCCGCGCCGTCTGTTCGACTGACGTCAATCCAAGGCTCTGGCCACACTGCTCGGCCAGTTCAGCCGCGATCGCGACGTCGGACCAGGCCGAGCCGGGCGCGCCGATCTTCGCGGTGACGGCCGTGACGCGACCTTCGATATTGGTGACGGTGCCCAGGCGTTCGTGTTGCACGGCGGCCGGTAACACCACGTGGGCGTAGCCAAGCGTCTTACCGCCGTGACCCGTGACGACAACGACGCCAGCATTTTCCAGAGCGGCGATGGCGCCCTCGACGTCGAGCACGTTGCCGAGCAGGCATCCCCCAAGGAGCAGCACAGCTTTCTGTTCGCCCTCACGAAGAGCAGCGAGCTGTTCGAGCGTGTCGCGACCCTTGGCGTTGGCGTCGTAGCCACGACCGGGACGAAGCGTCGCGCCCAGTCCCATGTCGAGTGCGCCCATGACGTTGGCGCGACGAAGTGCGGGTAAAAACGTCGCCGCGGGAAAGCTCTCGGCGAGGAGACGAACCGCGCGCTCCATGACGCTGGGGTCTTCGGCGACATTCGCTCGCCCCACGATGAACACGACGTCGTCACCGGTTGGCCCTAGAAGTCGACGAGTGTCGTCGAGTTCCGTCTCGGTGACGCTCGAGCCCTTGGGTATTTTTCCGTCACTTCTGGTCAGCGCCTCAGCGACGAGGTGTGCCTCGCCGGGCCGCACGGCCATCGACACACTCGCCAAGGAACGCAACGCACTTTGAGCGAAGCGGAACTCAACGAGGGCATTGTGGCGCTTCACGAAGTTCTCACGAAGGCGCAAGAAAAGAATCGGCAGCTCTTCGCGCAGGTCACCGCTGAGGGTGACAACGACGCGCGCGTTCGCGGCTTCGTCGATGGTGGCCTTGGGCAAGGCTTGCAACAACGCGGGATCGAGTCCGTCGCCGTACTGCGCGTCAATATTGTCGCTGGCGAGCACGCCGCGCACGAAACGCTCCCATGCGAACGCTCCTTCGTTGGTCAGCGCCGCGCCACCAATTGCACCAACGCCATTCGGGCTCTTCGCGGCGTCCACGAGAATTGTCGCGGCGCGAGCTAATGCGTCGCCCCACGAAGCGGGGGTCAAGACGCCGTTGACGCGAATCAGCGGTTCGCGAATGCGCGTCGCCGCGCTGAGTGGGTCACCGGCTCCGTCGTGACCGTCGATCGAGTCGAGAGTGAAGCGCCCTTTGTCACAGAGCCAACCGTGGTTGACCGTTTCACTGTCAACACCGAGCACGCGGGTGAGTCGATTGCCCGAGGACTGCACCGCGACGCGACACCCGACGGCGCACGTCGTGCAGGTGCTTTCGACCTGCTCTAAGTCCCACGGACGAGCACTGAAGCGATACGGCTTCGCGGTGAGTGCCCCGACGGGACAGATCTGCACGGTGTTGCCCGAGAAGAATGAATCGAAAGGTTCAGTTGGTGACGGCGCGACTTCAATAAGGTCGCCGCGTCCAGAGAACGCGATCTCAACGTCGCCCGAGACTTCAGCGCTGAACCTCGTGCAGCGGGCGCACTGGATGCAGCGCTCACGGTCCAAAAGAACCAACTCGCCAATTTCAATGGGCTTGACGAAATGGCGCTTCTCTTCGATGAAGCGCGTCTCGCCCGAGCCGTGCGCCAGCGTTTGATCCTGAAGAGGACACTCACCTCCCTTGTCACAGACGGGACAGTCGAGGGGATGGTTCGCGAGCAGGAACTCTAAGACACCATCTTGGGCTTTTTTGACCTTGTCGGAGTCCGTGACGACGCTCATGCCCTCATTCACCTTGAGATAACACGCCGGCTGCAGCGTGGCGCCGCGAGGTGAGTCCACTTCCACCAGGCACATGCGACAAATGCCTACCG
>DAIQOO010000195.1:0-2277 GCA_036787845.1 Acidimicrobiales bacterium | reverse complement strand
GGATCGCGCGTCGTGGGTCTTTCGCTCGCTAGTGCTCCCCAGCTAGCGCTGGGTTAACGCGCTGTGCGTCGACGGCGTTGATGCGTTTCGATTTGAGAATGAAGAGACCGGGCAACGCGCAGATAACGCTGAGTGCGACGAAGTACGTTCGAACTCCAACGTAGTTGGCAATCTCGCCAGCTATCACGAGTCCCAGTGGCGTTATGCCGAGCGAGACGAACCAATCAACGGAACTCGCTCGCCCGAGCAATTCGCGCGGAACTTCACTTTGCATCATCGACTCCCAGATCACGTTGCCAAAAATCATCATGGGTGAGGCGATGATGGGAAAGATGATGATCTCCCAGAAGTTCGTGGCGAAACCCATGACGAGTGCCGCCAACGTGCCAATCGTCCAGTACGTCCACATCACTCGTACGCGACGTTTCGGCAACGGGAGATTCGCCGTTACCAGTGCGCCAATGGCACCGGCCACGCCTGAGGCGGCGATGGCGAAGCCTACGTAGTCCTTACCCAAATGGAGATTGTGGCGAAGGAAAAAGGGAATGAGCACGAACATCGGACTAAAGAGAAAGGCGTTCACCAGTGCAACGCCGAGCAATGTCGTCCACAGCCACCTGGTTTGGCGGACGTAGTGGACGCCTTCTTTGATGTCGTCCAACATCGAGTTGGCTTCATTTCGAACAGGCTTAGGGGTTGGTTTCATTAAAAGCAGGGCGGTAGCGCTGACGACAAAGGTGGCGCAGTCAACCCCGATGGCCAGACTCGTGCTGATGGTGGCGAGAATGCCACCGACGGCAGGCCCAATCATTGATCCCATCAAATTGTTCGCGAGCGGACGAACCGCGTTCATCGCCGGTAGTAACTCTTGAGGAACAATCTCAGGGGTTAACGCTGATATTGCGGGAAAGAAAAAAGCGTCGAAACAACCAAAGAGAATGGCGAAAATGATCAGTTCCCAAAAGTGCAAGTGGCCCGTGGCGATCATGACTACGAGGACGGCGGTCAACACGGCGCGAGCGACGTCGGAGATTATGAGTAAGACTCGACGTGAGAATCGGTCGACGATCGCACCGCCCACCAACAAGAAGGCGACGAGCGGCGTCATGCGAGCTGCGGCGAACCACGCCAACTTCGTGACACTGTGCGTCGTGTCCAAGACGAGCAACGTTAAAGCGACCAGAGCGACGCCGTCGCCAAAGTTCGAGATCGTCTGTCCGGACACCAAGAGCGCTGGTTCGCGGTGACGCGCTAGTTGCACGATCGCGAGCTTCTTTTTCATCGTCCCACAGTAAGCGAGAGAGCGTTGTGCACTGCCGGCGTACGATGAGCTAGAGGTACGCGAGGTGGAATCGATCGTGGGCTTCGATGCATGAATGAAGCGAGGTCATGGAGCGGGAACGAGTGCGACCTCCTGACTAGTCGCGCACAAGCATCTCGCCACGACGCGCAACTGGATTCCCGTATGGTTCGAATTCCCGTTCTTTCGAGGGCCCATCGGATTGAACACATGGTCCCGCCTTGACGTGGGCGATGTTCGCTCAGAGCGATCAGAAGTAGCGAGCGCAGCTGAATGTTGGTGAGGAGTAGGACTTTGTGCCCTACGAGCACGTGTGCCGAACGGAACTACCGTGGCCGGTAAGTAAGTTGGTCTCTGGACGGTTGGAGCCTTCTCGAGGAGAGTGCATGCGTCATTGGGGGGCTCGGTGGTGACAACGCCGCAGGATGCTGGCGTTGGCGCGACGTCCGACCGGTCGTTTGAGGTGGCGTTCTCAAATGTCGCCCGGGGGCCAAGGAGGACTCTCGATGAAGATTCGACGTCGCGGCGTTGGATGGTACTCGCCGTACTGTGCTTGACGTTATTGATTATTAATCTCGACGGCACGATTCTGAACGTGGCGCTACCCACGATCGTGACTACCCTGCACGCGACCTCCAGCCAGTTGCAATGGATCGTGGACGCCTACGTTGTCGTCCTGGCTGGTCTGTTACTTATCGCGGGTTCACTCGGCGACCACGTGGGGCGAAAGTGGGTCTTCATTGGTGGGCTGGTGGCGTTCGCCGCCGGCTCGGCGACGTCTGCGTGGGCGGCGACCCCCGATCAACTCATTTGCGCCAGGGCGTTCATGGGTGTCGGGGCTGCGGCGATCATGCCCTCGACACTGTCGATCCTCACTAACGTCTTCACCGAACCAAGGGATCGCGCCCGCGCCATCGGACTATGGTCTGGCACGAGCGGTCTCGGACTGGCGATCGGACCAGTGGTCGGAGGTTGGC
>DAIQOO010000194.1:0-2279 GCA_036787845.1 Acidimicrobiales bacterium | reverse complement strand
GGATCGCGCGTCGTGGGTCTTTCGCTCGCTAGTGCTCCCCAGCTAGCGCTGGGTTGACGCGCGGTGCGTCGATGGCGTTGATGCGTTTCGATTTGAGAATATAGAGACCGGGCAATACGCAGACAACGCTGAGAACGACGAAATACGTTCGAACACCGACGTAGTTCGCAATCTCGCCCGCTATCACGAGTCCCAGTGGCGTTATGCCGAGCGAGACGAACCAGTCAACGGAACTCGCTCGCCCGAGCAATTCGCGCGGAACTTCACTTTGCATCATGGACTCCCAGATCACGTTGCCGAAGATCATCATGGGTGAGGCGATGATGGGAAAGATGATGATCTCCCAGAAGTTTGTGGCGAAACCCATGATGAGTGCCGCCAGCGTGCCAATCGTCCAGTACGTCCACATCACTCGTACGCGACGTTTCGGCAACGGCAGATTCGCCGTTACCAGTGCGCCAATGGCACCGGCCACGCCTGAGGCGGCGATGGCGAAGCCTACGTAGTCCTTACCCAAATGGAGATTGTGGCGAAGGAAAAAGGGAATGAGCACGAACATCGGACTAAAGAGAAAGGCGTTCACCAGTGCAACGCCGAGCAATGTCGTCCACAGCCACCTGGTTTGGCGGACGTAGTGGACGCCTTCTTTGATGTCGTCCAACATCGAGTTGGCTTCATTTCGAACAGGCTTAGGGGTTGGTTTCATTAAAAGCAGGGCGGTAGCGCTGACGACAAAGGTGGCGCAGTCAACCCCGATGGCCAGACTCGTGCTGATGGTGGCGAGAATGCCACCGACGGCAGGCCCAATCATTGATCCCATCAAATTGTTCGCGAGCGGACGAACCGCGTTCATCGCCGGTAGTAACTCTTGAGGAACAATCTCAGGGGTTAACGCTGATATTGCGGGAAAGAAAAAAGCGTCGAAACAACCAAAGAGAATGGCGAAAATGATCAGTTCCCAAAAGTGCAAGTGGCCCGTGGCGATCATGACTACGAGGACGGCGGTCAACACGGCGCGAGCGACGTCGGAGATTATGAGTAAGACTCGACGTGAGAATCGGTCGACGATCGCACCGCCCACCAACAAGAAGGCGACGAGCGGCGTCATGCGAGCTGCGGCGAACCACGCCAACTTCGTGACACTGTGCGTCGTGTCCAAGACGAGCAACGTTAAAGCGACCAGAGCGACGCCGTCGCCAAAGTTCGAGATCGTCTGTCCGGACACCAAGAGCGCTGGTTCGCGGTGACGCGCTAGTTGCACGATCGCGAGCTTCTTTTTCATCGTCCCACAGTAAGCGAGGGGGCGTTGCGCACTGCCGGCGTACGCTGAGCTAGAGGTACGCGATGTGGAGGCGATAGTGGGCATCGATGCATGAAGGAAGCCAGATCTTGGCGCGGGAACGAGTGCGACCTCCTGACTAGTCGCGCAGAAGCATCTCGCCACGACGCGCAGCTGGATTCCCGTTTTGGTCGAATTCCCGTTCTTTCGAGGGCCCCTGGGATTGAACACGTAGTCGCGCCTTGACGTGGGCCATGTTCGCTCGAAGAGCGATAAGAAGTAGTGAGGGCAGCTGAATGCTGATGTGCAGTAGGACTTTGTGCCCTATGAGCACGTGTGCCGAACGGAACTACCGTGGCCGGTAAGTAAGTTGGTCTCTGGACGGTTGGAGCCTTCTCGAGGAGAGTGCATGCGTCATTGGGGGGCTCGGTGGTGACAACGCCGCAGGATGCTGGCGTTGGCGCGACGTCCGACCGGTCGTTTGAGGTGGCGTTCTCAAATGTCGCCCGGGGGCCAAGGAGGACTCTCGATGAAGATTCGACGTCGCGGCGTTGGATGGTACTCGCCGTACTGTGCTTGACGTTGTTGATTATTAGTCTCGACGGCACGATCTTGAACGTGGCGCTACCCACGATCGTGACTACCCTGCACGCGACCTCCAGCCAGCTGCAATGGATGGTGGACGCCTACGTTGTCGTCCTGGCCGGTCTGTTACTCATCGCGGGTTCGCTCGGCGACCACGTGGGGCGAAAGTGGGTCTTCATTGGTGGGCTGGTGGTGTTCGCCGCCGGCTCGGCGACGTCGGCGTGGGCGGCGACCCCCGATCAACTCATTTGCGCTAGGGCGTTCATGGGTGTCGGGGCGGCGGCGATCATGCCCTCGACACTGTCGATCCTCACTAACGTCTTCACCGAACCACGGGACCGCGCCCGTGCCATCGGACTGTGGTCTGGCACGAGCGGTCTCGGACTGGCGATCGGACCAGTGGTCGGAGGTTGGC
>DAIQOO010000193.1:0-2280 GCA_036787845.1 Acidimicrobiales bacterium | reverse complement strand
CTTGGGCGCTGCGTGATCGCCGCGTCACCTCAGTATTGATTGGCGCGAGCAGCGTGGAACAGCTCGACGAAAACCTCGATGCTCTTAACTCCTCTACTTTTAGTACTGAAGAGCTAGCACGCATTGACCAACACGCCGTTGAAGGCGGCATAGACCTGTGGCGTGGCGCCGCTACCCAATAGCTCTACAAAGATTCGCCACTTCGCTCAAGGTTCTCACCGTTATAGGTTGGCAGTAACGAAGACTCCATCGGTGCGCACGTTCGCTAAATCGTGTGTTCCAGACGAAAGGGGGCTCTTCTTGGCTCGGTACCAACACCGTTTGTCCTTTCGCCACGCCTCAATCTTCGTCGTCGCCGCACTAGCGCTCGGCGCTTGTGGCGTATCTGGAAATCCATCTGCCCTAAAAGAGACGAAGTCCGTCACGCCAACGTCGTACGTCGAGCCAAGTTCGCTGTGCACTCCAAATTCCAACTTCATCAATCAATCGACGACTGGGCGCATCACGGGCTGTTTCCGGGTGCCCGCTAACGAAGGAAAGTCGCTCGTCGTTTCTCTCAAGGCGTATCTCGATAATTCCGGAATCAACCCAAGCGGCCCCACGACCATTCATGGGTCACCGTCAAGTGGCGACCTTTCGCTGTCACTCACCACGCCCAGTGCTAAGCCCGGCGACCACGTCACCGTCGTTGGCACGTACGCACCAGGCTCGTCGATTACGAAAACTTCGTACGCCGAACTTTGCTGGAACGGATGTCAAACGGGACTCGTTGAAGAGGGGGTCCCCCTGCACTGGACCGGACCTCTCTCGTTCCACGCCTCGCTGTGGGTTCCCTCTACGGCGTGGCTAGGCGTTGATCAAGGTGGCGTGTCCATACAACCGCTCGTCTCTGGTTCTTACGACGTCGCGATTCAATGTGTGCAACAAACGTCCGGCTGTGCGCTCGGACCGCCCGACGCACACACCTCGATCAACTTGAAGGCACCAACACCTCTGCGCTGTGTTAACAAGCGACCCTGCGTGACACTTCGCTTGAGCACGTATCGTACGGCCGCCGGTGACGAAGTAATAGTGAATGGTTGGGCTCCGCTGCAATCGATCATCGGCCAGCCGTTTGGTTTTGATCTTTCCATTGCGCCATCAACGTCCGGACACTACGCGGCCCTTTCATCCAGCCAGTCTTCCAAGGGCGGGGGCTACAGCGTTGTGGTGGCCCCCAGGATTCTTACCGTGACGCCCGATCACACCTGGGCGTCGCTCGGTCTACTTTCCTCTCTCTCATCAAGTTGGGCCGGTCCTTCCTCGCTCACGCCCGTTCCCGGCTCTTCAGAAATCGCGTGGTGCAGCCCGTCGGGACCACGACTCTCCAACGGCACCACGTCGACTCCCGTGCCTACCGTGAGTGTGTCGGCGACACTGCAAGGGACGGGCCTTTCACTACTGCCGGGGGCAGTTTCGACGCCGCAGTGTGCGACGATCCTTGTCGATCCCACGCACCACTCTTCAATCTTCGTGGGCTTTGACGTCGCCGTCGGCGGCGTCATTCCCCCCGTGTATCAAGCGGGGCTTTACACGACGAACGCGGGCGCGTCGTGGCGCTGGGTGCCGACACCGTCGGGGCTCTCAAAACAAGACTTCTCAGGCTTTGAAACGAGGGGTGCGCGGGTCGTCGCGATCTTCTTCGACGCCAATCAAAGCGACGGCGGCTACAACGGTCATTGGCCTCTCGGGTCGAACCACGGGGTAATCGCAACGGAGGAGTCGACCAACGGTGGACTGAGCTGGAAAGCATCGACGCTGAACTGTCCAGTGAGCGGACCTTGCGCGGCATTCGGCCCCTACTTGATTGGCAACTGCGCCATGAACGGCACGAATCAGTCACTGATGTTGGGAGCGCCTGGCAACACGACGGGCGCGAGGGGCCTGTGGTTCAACGCCCCTTGGGTGAGCACTGTAAACAGTTGCTTCTCTCAACAACTGGTTGCGACCTCCTCGCACGGATTACTCCTGCTCGATCCTTCGTCGCAGTACGAACTGTTGCAATCCTTAAATTCGGGTCAGTCGTGGTTGAATCGAAGCGTTCCCTCGGTTCCGGATCAGACGTATCCCCTATCCTTCGGCGATGCATTGCTCTTCGCGCCCACTGGCGAACTCCTCGCCATGGTCACGGCACCATCAAACACCCAACAACTCTTTCGCCTCGCACCCGGAGCCACCTCGTGGTGCCAGGTACCCAACGTCTTTGACAAGACGAAAGGCGCTTGGTTCGTTGATTCGATT
>DAIQOO010000192.1:0-2282 GCA_036787845.1 Acidimicrobiales bacterium | reverse complement strand
CACGATTCTCGTCATCGATAACTACGACTCGTTCGTCTACAACCTCGTGCAGTACTTGGCGGAACTCGGTGCCAACGTTCTCGTTCGTCGCAACGACGAGATCGACGCGAACGGCGTCGCGGCGCTCAACGTGGACGGTGTCCTCATCTCTCCCGGTCCCGGTCACCCCCGTTCGGCGGGGAACTGTCTAGGAATCGTGCGTTTCTGTGGTGAGAACGGTGTCGCGATGCTCGGCGTGTGTCTCGGCCACCAAGCACTCGCCGAGGCGTACGGCGGATCCGTCCTCGAAGCGCCTGAACTTTTGCACGGTCGGGCCAGTGTGGTCGAACACGACGGATTGGGTGTCTTTCGTGACGTCGCCAATTTTCTCGTCGTTGGTCGTTACCATTCGCTCGTCGTGGTCGACGAGGACTTGCCCGACGCGTTCGTCGTGAGCGCGCGATCGAACGGACTGATCATGGCAATACGACACCGCGACCTCGACCTCGAAGGCGTGCAGTTCCATCCCGAATCCGTGCTCACCCAAGACGGGTACGTGATGTTGGCGAACTGGCTTGAGCGTTGTGGCTCGAAGGATGCTCTCGCGAGGTCTCGTCCACTCGCTCGTCGGGCCGACGAGGTGCGTGCCGCACTGCCCCAACCACGTCGTTCGTAATCGCTACTCCAGCACTCCGTCAACGCGCCGGGGGAATTGCAGCGACGTCTACTCATTCCGAGCCTCGAATGTCAGTCGCTCGGGCACACTCTGGTAATTCACGGGACGGAACCATCGATCTTGCAGCTCCTTAGTTAAAGTGTTCACCCACGCCCACGCGCGTTTCACGAACCTCACCGTCGGCGTACTCGACGCGATAGGCGGCCGGCCCCTCTTCGACGCACACGATGCTGTCAGCGACCACGGTCGTTGCTTCGATACCTTCGTACCAAAGACCCACGTGATCATCGGTGGCGTAGGCGAGCGACGGAAACACGCCGTCCTTGATGAGTTGATGGAGCAAGGGACGTCGCTGCGCTTCGGAGTCGTAGTGCACGCCGTTGGCGTACGGCAAGAATCCCAGCGCGTTCGTCACCGGTTGCAGCGTTGGACCGAATGAGTCGGTGGTGCCACCCAGGTGCCAGCAAAGACTTCCCGCCGACACGCCACCCAAGATCACGCCGCGTTCCCAGGCTTCTCGCATCGCGTCGTCGACGCCGTGCAGGCGCCACAGCGCCAGGAGGTTCGCTACCGATCCACCACCGACCCAAACAAAATCACTGCCACAGAGCCGCTCGGTGGGGTCAGCTGAGGGTTGAGGAAAGAGTTTGAGTTCGGTGACGTCGCACCCCGCCGTGTTGAATGCTTCGTAGAGCACCGCGTAGTAAGTGAGTTCATCGCCACTTGCGGTTTCGACGAGACAGACACGGGGACGAACCTTCTTGGTGCGGGCGAGACCGTCCAGGACCATCATTCCAAGGCGCCACGTCATCTGCACGGGACCCGGGACCATGCCACCTGAAGTAGCGAGTATTAGAGAAGTAGTCATCACACAGTTTTACTGCACCGTGTCAAGAGGACAGTCACGATGCCAACGACTGCCTAGTATTCCAATTACGTCCACATCATCAAAGGAGTTCAATGGCTACGAGTGAAGCGGACATTGACGTTCTCATCGACGACTTTGTGGCGGCCTTTCCGCCAGCGACAAGCGAACCCGTTGTCTTCTTAGGCGAACAGTTCGACCGCGGACTGGCGTGGTTGCATTTTCCCAAGGGCAACGGGGGACTGGCACTCTCGCCGGCGCACCAGCTGCACGCGCTTCGCAGGCTGTCTCGTCTTGGCGCGCCGAGCGCCGTTGGACGCAACGTCATTGGTTATGGCATGGTGGCGCCGACGATCGTCGCGCACGGCAGCGACTATCAAAAGTCGCGTTTCCTTCGGCCCCTCTTTACGGGAGAAGAGATTTGGTGCCAGCTCTTCTCCGAGCCGGGTGCGGGATCAGACATCGCGACGCTTTCGACGCGCGCGGAACTCGACGGTGACGAGTGGATCGTGACCGGCCAGAAGGTGTGGACGACGCTCGCGCATCAAGCGGCGTACGGACTCTTAATCGCTCGCACCAATCCTGACGTTCCCAAGCACAAAGGCATTACCGCGTTCTTGGTGGACATGCACGCGACGGGCGTTGAAGTGCTGCCGCTTTACCAGGCGACCGGTGAGGCGGAGTTCAACGAGTGCTTCTTCACCGAGACGCGAATTCCCGACTCATTACGCCTCGGTGGTGTGGGCGAAGGTTGGGGGGTGT
>DAIQOO010000191.1:0-2282 GCA_036787845.1 Acidimicrobiales bacterium | reverse complement strand
ACGAGGGACAAGGTTCGGTCGAGAAATCAGGTATTAACGCACGTTGAAATGCTACAGCACGATCTCCTTGATCAACGCAACTTGTGCAAACGGGGCCCGAAGCAAAATTCCAAGACCAAGAGCTGCGCTCTTGAGGTGCATACTGAATGGAATGCCTGACGACCCCTCTGTCAAGTTGTCGCGACGACACCTCCTCACGTGGATCGCGAGCGGCGTCGGCGTAGTAGCCGGCGCCTCCATAGCTGGACTCGAGCTCGTCGATCACGGCGTACTGCCCGGCAAGTACGCACTTGACCAGTTGATCGGCGCCTGTTCGCTTCCAGCACCGAACCTTTCATTCGCACCACTTGGACCGACCGTCTCTGGGCAATTTCTCTCTCATTTTCGTCAACGCACGGTGAACTACACGATTGGCTACCCGCCGAGCAGCCACCTAGGTGACGAGATGTCGCTCATCGTGATGCTGCACGGCTACGGAGGGAATCACCGCAACGCTCTCGTTGGGATGACGCCGGCGCAGGCCGTCGCGCTCAAGACGACAAGCGCCTCGCCGGGCGTGCCGTGCGCGCTCGTGACCGTCGATGGCGGAAACGGCTACTGGAATCCTCATCCGAACGACGATCCAATGCAAATGGTGGTCAACGAACTCATCCCGCACTGTCAAGTCTTGGGACTTGGTAGAGCGCCCCGTCGCATTGGCTTGATGGGAATCTCCATGGGGGCCTACGGTGCGCTCGCCATCGCCGAAAGACACCCCGGACTCGCCTCGGCGGTCGCGGCGATTAGTCCGGCCATCTGGACTTCCTACGATCAAGCCCGTCATGCCAACCGTGGCGCCTTCTCTTCGGCCTCGGCATTTGACGATGGCAACGTCATCGCGCACGTCAATGGTCTCAATGGCACCACCGTTCGCGTCGCGTCAAGTCAAGATGATCCGTTCTTGCCTGGCGTCGAGACGTTCACGAAAGTGCTGCCAAAAGGCGCAACCGTTGTGGTGTCCTCGGGCTGTCACAGCGATCCGTTCTTTTTAGAACAAGAACCGCCGTCACTCCAGTTCCTTGCTCGCCACCTTGCGTAAGTTGCGACTCGGTTGATGTCGTCGGAATCGCTGGCGCGAGAGGACCACTGACGGCGAAGGCGTTACAACTCAAGCTCGTCGTTCGACCGCTCCAAGATCCAAAGGTAACCCTTTCCCGTGTGACCCGCGGTCTCGATCTCGCGAGACTCCTCGGCGAAAAGCTGAAACCCGAGCTTCGGCGGCACCGCCGCACTCGCAACGTTTGCTTGATCCATACGAATCTTTACGCGTTGCACATCATCCAAACATCGAAACGCCGCCCCGGCGAGCACTCGTGCGGCGGCGGTTGCGTAGCCACGTCCCGTGCGGTCAGTGCGAACCCAATACCCGATCTCCGGGCAGTTGGGATCTTCAACCCGGTGAAGGCCTGCCGAGCCGACGAGTTCGTCCGACGTCGTTTCGATCAACGCGTAATTCCATTCCTGATTGGCGTCGAAGAGATCGTGCCCGTCCCGCAATACCGTCAGCGTGGCGTCGCGATTCGCCGCGTCTTGGGCCCAGGGCATCCATTGACGAAGTTCATCGGCGCTAGCGCTCACCGCCGCCAGCATCTGATCGACCATGTCGGGATGCCATCGTTGGAGTTCGATGTCGGCACCAACGAGTCGATCAGGAAGCAACGCCACTCAGCAAGTATTGCTGAGGAGCACTACCTCATTGGTAGGAGGAGTTTACCCCTGTGATAAGACGAGTACGTGTCTAGGAAACGTGACGAACGACGTCCTCCATCATTGAAACGCTCGCTGGGCATTAGTGCTGTTGTAGTTCTCGCGATTGTTGGAAGTTCAATCCTCGCACGGCGCAGGGGTTATCTGGGCATGGGCGGCAGCACCGTGGTGCGCTGTCGCAAGGGCCACTACTTCACGACGATTTGGATTCCCGGAGTGTCGCTGAAAGCGGTTCGCTTGGGTTGGCTTCGATTTCAATACTGTCCCGTTGGAAAGCACTGGACCTTAGTGAAACCGATCAAAGACGCCACTCTCGACGAGGATCAACTGTTCTTCGCTAAAGAGCACCGCGACATTCGGATTCCTTAATCGACGTGCCACGCCGTCTAGCCAATCGTCGCCCATCGATTACTGCTGGCCGCTCTTAACGTTCAGCGGTGACGCGTGCGCCGCGTCGGCGAACCACTTCGCCGAGGGCTTGGGCGTGCGCTTGAAGGTTGTCCGGTCGACTTCGACGATGCCAAATTTTGGCGCGT
>DAIQOO010000190.1:0-2282 GCA_036787845.1 Acidimicrobiales bacterium | reverse complement strand
CACGATTCTCGTCATCGATAACTACGACTCGTTCGTCTACAACCTCGTGCAGTACCTGGCGGAACTCGGCGCCAACGTTTTGGTTCGTCGTAACGATGAGATCGACGCGAACGGTGTCGCGGCGCTCAACGTGGACGGTGTTCTCATCTCTCCCGGTCCCGGTCACCCGCGATCGGCGGGGAACTGTCTAGCGATCGTGCGCTTCTGTGGTGAGAACGGCGTCGCGATGCTTGGCGTCTGTCTGGGCCACCAAGCACTCGCTGAGGCGTTTGGCGCATCCGTCCTTGAGGCGCCGGAACTTTTGCACGGCCGGGCCAGTGTGGTCGAACACGACGGATTGGGTGTCTTTCGTGATGTAGCCAATCCTCTCGTCGCTGGTCGCTACCATTCGCTCGTCGTAGTCGATGAGGACTTACCCGACGTATTCGTCGTGAGCGCGCGATCAAACGGACTGATCATGGCGATCCGACATCGCGACCTTGATCTCGAAGGCGTGCAGTTTCACCCCGAGTCCGTGCTCACCCAAGGCGGATACGTGATGTTGGCGAACTGGCTCGAGCGTTGTGGCTCGAAGGATGCTCTCGCGAGGTCTGGTCCACTCGCTCGTCGTGCCGACGAGGTTCGTGCTGCACTACCCCAACCACGTCGTTCATAATCACTTCTCCAGCACTCCGTCAACGTGCCGGGAGATTCGCAGCGACGTCTACTCGTTCAGAGCCTCGAATGTCAGTCGAGCGGGCACACTCTGGTAATTCACGCGACGGAACCATCGATCTTGTAGTTCTTTAGTTAAAGTGTTCACCCACGCCAACGCGCGTTTCACGAACCTCACCGTCGACGTACTCGACGCGATAGGCGGCTGGCCCCTCTTCGACGCACACGATGCTGTCAGCGACCACGGTCGTTGCTTCGATACCTTCGTACCAAAGACCCACGTGATCATCGGTGGCGTAGGCGAGCGACGGAAACACGCCGTCCTTGATGAGTTGATGGAGCAAGGGACGTCGCTGCGCTTCGGAGTCGTAGTGCACGCCGTTGGCGTACGGCAAGAATCCCAGCGCGTTCGTCACCGGTTGCAGCGTTGGACCGAATGAGTCGGTGGTGCCACCCAGGTGCCAGCAAAGACTTCCCGCCGACACGCCACCCAAGATCACGCCGCGTTCCCAGGCTTCTCGCATCGCGTCGTCGACGCCGTGCAGGCGCCACAGCGCCAGGAGGTTCGCTACCGATCCACCACCGACCCAAACAAAATCACTGCCACAGAGCCGCTCGGTGGGGTCAGCTGAGGGTTGAGGAAAGAGTTTGAGTTCGGTGACGTCGCACCCCGCCGTGTTGAATGCTTCGTAGAGCACCGCGTAGTAAGTGAGTTCATCGCCACTTGCGGTTTCGACGAGACAGACACGGGGACGAACCTTCTTGGTGCGGGCGAGACCGTCCAGGACCATCATTCCAAGGCGCCACGTCATCTGCACGGGACCCGGGACCATGCCACCTGAAGTAGCGAGTATTAGAGAAGTAGTCATCACACAGTTTTACTGCACCGTGTCAAGAGGACAGTCACGATGCCAACGACTGCCTAGTATTCCAATTACGTCCACATCATCAAAGGAGTTCAATGGCTACGAGTGAAGCGGACATTGACGTTCTCATCGACGACTTTGTGGCGGCCTTTCCGCCAGCGACAAGCGAACCCGTTGTCTTCTTAGGCGAACAGTTCGACCGCGGACTGGCGTGGTTGCATTTTCCCAAGGGCAACGGGGGACTGGCACTCTCGCCGGCGCACCAGCTGCACGCGCTTCGCAGGCTGTCTCGTCTTGGCGCGCCGAGCGCCGTTGGACGCAACGTCATTGGTTATGGCATGGTGGCGCCGACGATCGTCGCGCACGGCAGCGACTATCAAAAGTCGCGTTTTCTTCGGCCCCTCTTCACGGGCGAGGAGATCTGGTGCCAGCTCTTCTCTGAGCCGGGCGCGGGATCTGACGTCGCGACGCTGTCGACGCGCGCCGTGCTCGACGGTGACGAGTGGATCCTGACAGGCCAGAAGGTGTGGACGACGCTCGCGCATCAAGCGGCGTACGGACTCATTATCGCTCGTACCAATCCTGACGTTCCCAAGCACAAAGGCATCACCGCGTTCTTGGTGGACATGCACGCGACGGGCGTTGAAGTGCTGCCGCTCTACCAAGCGACTGGTGAGGCGGAGTTCAACGAGTGCTTCTTCACCGAAACGCGAATTCCCGACTCATTACGCCTCGGTGGTGTGGGCGAAGGTTGGGGGGTGT
>DAIQOO010000008.1:25154-27741 GCA_036787845.1 Acidimicrobiales bacterium | reverse complement strand
TCGATGGAGATCGCCGGCGAGAGTCCTTCGATGAAATCAACGTCGGGCTTGTCCATTTGGCCCAGAAACTGGCGAGCGTACGCCGAAAGGCTCTCGACGTAACGACGTTGGCCCTCGGCGTAGATCGTGTCAAAGGCCAAGGAAGACTTCCCCGATCCCGAAAGCCCAGTAAATACCACCAATTGGTCGCGCGGAATCTCCACGGAGAGGTTCTTGAGGTTATGAACCCGCGCTCCTTGGACTCGGATCGACTTAGACATAGTCGGAATCTACCGGTTACTCGACACTTATCAGGTCGTCGCTCGTCGCGATGGCTTGGCGTTGGAGGTTTTGGAGCGTGTCACGCAACACCGCCGCCTCCTCGAAGCGAAGCTCACCGGCGGCGAGCAACATTGCTTCTTCAACGCGTGCAATTTCGAGGCTCAAATCGTCGGGCAAGACTCCATCGAGTGACGAGATCCCATGAACCTTGGACGTGACTTCACGGGGCGATTCGCTGCGCAAACGATTCAAAATATCGGCCACGTTCTTCATCACCGTCCGTGGCTCTATTCCGTGCTCTTCGTTGTAGGCCATCTGCAACAGGCGACGACGTTCCGTGAGTGAGATCGCGGCTCGCATGGAGTCGGTCATCCGATCGGCGTAGAGAATGGCGCGGCCGTTGGAGTTGCGCGCCGCTCGTCCAATGGTCTGGATGAGCGCGCTGCGTGAACGGAGGAATCCCTCTTTATCGGCGTCGAGTATCGCGACGAGCGACACCTCAGGCAGGTCAAGCCCTTCTCGCAAAAGATTGATGCCCACGAGAATGTCGAATTCGCCAAGACGCAATGAGCGAAGAATCTCGATGCGTTGAATAGTGTCGATATCGCTGTGCAGATACTGCACGCGATAGCCACCCTTGGCAAGATAGGTCGTTAGGTCCTCGGCCATGCGCTTGGTGAGAGTAGTAATCAACACGCGCTCGTTTCTCGCTACTACCTCGTCGAGTCGCGCGCGCAAGTCGTCGATCTGATTTTTCGTCGGTACGACGAACACTTCGGGATCTAAGAGCCCCGTTGGACGAATTACCTGTTCGACGACCTGGTCGGACTGTTCTATTTCGTAGGGCCCGGGCGTCGCGGACACGAACACCATTTGCGGCACTAGTTCGATGAACTCATCAAAGTTCAACGGACGGTTATCGAGCGCACTGGGGAGTCGAAAGCCGTGCTCAACGAGGGTCAACTTTCTCGATCGGTCCCCCGCGTTCTGTCCACGGACCTGGGGAATGGCGACGTGCGACTCGTCAACAACGACGAGAAAGTCGTCGGGAAAGAAATCCAACAACGTGAATGGTCGCTCGCCGGGTTTACGACCGTCGAGGTGCGCTGAGTAGTTCTCGATGCCCGCACAGATCCCCGTCTGTTCGAGCATCTCGAGGTCGTGCTCGGTGCGTGAACGAAGTCGCTGCGCTTCGAGAAGTTTCCCCTCGCGTTGAAAGATCGCCAACTGCTCACCGAGTTCCACTTCTATCGAACGACACGCCCGCTCAAGGGTGGCGACGCTCGTGGCGTAGTGCGACGCCGCGAATAGCGTGAACTCATTCACCTTGCCGCGGCTCTCTTGCGTAACGGGATTAAAGAAGGAGATCTCTTCGACCGCGTCGTCGAAGAACGATACCCGCACAGCTTCGTTGGAGTAGGCCGGCTGCACTTCGAGCGTGTCACCCTTCATTCGAAAGGTGCCTCGGTCGAGGACCAACTCATTGCGGTTGTACTGCATTTCTACTAGTCGCCGCAGTAAGGCTCGTTGATCGAAAGACTGACCCACCTCGAGGGGCAACATTCGTTCGCGGTATTCGGCTGGTGAACCGAGACCGTAAATGCACGAGACCGACGCCACGACAATGGTGTCGCGGTGGGTTAGCAGCGACGACGTTGCGGCGTGGCGAAGGCGATCGATCTCCTCATTAACCGAGCTGTCCTTTTCAATGTAGGTATCGGTCCGAGGGACGTACGCCTCGGGTTGGTAGTAGTCGTAATACGAGACAAAGAACTCAACTCGATTCTTGGGCAGCATGTCGCGCAGCTCCGAAGCCAATTGCGCCGCGAGTGATTTGTTCGGTTCGAGAATCAACGTAGGTCGCTGGATCTTCTCGACCAACCACGCGATCGTCGCGGTCTTGCCACTACCGGTAATACCTTCGAGCGTTTGGTAGCGAAGTCCGTCTTGCACGCCTTGGGTCAAGGCGGCGATGGCCTCTGGTTGGTCACCGGCTGGTTGGAACGGCGACTCGACGAGAAAGTCAGTCACGACGTATCCCGAGATCCTCTAGCGCGACTTCCAATTGCGCGTACAACTCCTCGAACGTTCCCTCATTCCACAACACTCGATCGACCAATCGTGCGCGTTCGTCATTGCTCATCTGTGCGGCCAGGCGCGCTCTGGCGTCCTCCTCATCAAAACCTCGCAACTCACAGAGTCGACTCAGCGCCGTCGACGGATCGACCTGGACGGCCCAGACCTCATCGAGGTCGAAGAGTCCGCGATGTTCAGGGCGAAAAAGCGGTATCGCCACGAAGACGACTCGCGCCTGCGTCGCGTTGAG
>DAIQOO010000008.1:22301-25054 GCA_036787845.1 Acidimicrobiales bacterium | reverse complement strand
CGCCAATCGGCGCGCGGTGCGAGTGAACCTTCGGTACCACGTGGGTTGACTAATGTCCATACAGGTCTCGTAGGGGGAACTTTGGCTCGATATTTGGTACGACGACTGATAATGCTTCTCGGCATCGTCTTCGTCATCACGGTGGGGGCCTTCTATCTCATTCACCTACTTCCCGGGGACCCGGCCGTGGTCATTTTGGGTACCGGTGATAGCCCGCTCAATCGGGCCAAGCTCTTCGCGCAACTTGGTCTCAACAAGCCAATCTACGAGCAGTATTTCGTGTGGATGGGCAACATAATTCACGGAAATCTAGGGACCTCCTTCATCTCCCAGACGCCGGTCTGGGGCACTATCAAGTCCGCGTTACCGATCGATCTCGAACTTATGGTGATTAGCCAAATTCTTGCCTTCGCCGCAGCGATTCCCCTGGCGATGCGCAGCGCCAAGAAGCCCGACGGGTGGCTCGACCGAATTCTGAGCGCGGGCAGTTTCACGTTGCTCTCCATTCCTTCGTTCATCGCGATCGTGCTGCTGGTGTTATTCGTCGCCATCGACCTGGGCGTACCGCACACCGGCGTCTCTTCGTACGTCGGTCTAAGTACCGACTGGATTGGCAACCTGGAAAGCCTCTCGCTGCCATCTTTCGTCCTAGCGGTTGGCAGTTTCGTCGTCTACTACCGCGTCCTTCGCAGTGACCTCATCGCCACGTTGCAAGAGGAGTACATCACGATGGCCCGCTCCAAGGGCATCAGTCAACGGCGCATTCTGTGGCGTCACGCGTTGCGCCCCTCGTCCGTCGCGTTGTTGGGCACCGCGGGTGTCAACATCGGTGGTCTCTTGGCCGGTGGATTTATCGTGCAGTATCTTCTCGACATTCCCGGCCTCGGCTACACCTTGATCTCCGCCATTGGACTGAGCGACTATCTCGTCGTCCAGGGCATCGTGCTCGTAGTGTGCGTGGGCGTGATCTTGATCAACTTCTTCTTTGACTTTGTCATCAATATCGTCGATCCGAGGATTAGCCGTGAGTAGCTCCCCCCTTGTGCGTGAAATGATCGAAGACGCGACAGTTCGCGACACGCCGCCGCGAAAGCGGCGCCTCGGTATTCTGTTCTGGGCGTGCGTCGGGTGGTTAATTCTCAACTTGTTGGCCGCCATCCTCGCCAACGTCCTGCCGATGAAGAATCCTTTCTTCCAGGACTACGCCGTCGTTAACGCCTCGCCGTCACTCCATCACCTCTTTGGCACCGACGATCTGGGACGTGACATATTCTCCCGAGTCGTGTTTGGATCACGAGTCTCCATCGAGGTTGGCCTCGGCGCAATGTTCATCGGTTTTGGTTTTGGAGGACCGCTGGGGATGCTGGCGGCGTACCGGCGAGGAAAATTCGACACGTTCTTGACCACGTTCATGTACATATTTCTCGCCTTTCCGGCCATCATCGCCACCATCGCGGTGCTCTCCTTTTGGACGCCGCGTTCGCTGTTGAAGATCATCGTCGTGGTGGGCATTGCCTCAGTCCCGATCATCTACCGCGTGATCCGTACCGCGACGATGAACATCGCCACCAAGGACTACGTCATCGCCGCCAAGGTTCAAGGCGCCACCGACCGACGAATCCTTGTCAAGGAGTTACTCCCCAACGTGGCACCCATTGGTGTTTCTTTTCTCCTCATTGGCGTCGCGACCGTCATCACTCTTGAAGGTTCTCTGGCGTTTCTTGGCCTGTCAGTAAATCCACCGACGCCGTCGTGGGGCAACATGATCAACGAGAGTCGCGCCATCTTGCAGACCAACCCGTGGCTCGCAATTTTTCCGTCGGTCGCGATGTGTCTGTTCTTGTTGTGCTTGAACTTCATCGGTGACCGACTTCGTTCGCACTTTGACGTCACCGAGGTCAAACTGTGAGCCAAGAACAGAAACTCCTCGTCGTCAAGGATCTCAACACGACGTTTCAGACCCCAGCGGGTCCTTTACCCGCCGTCGGCGGCGTCTCGTTTGATCTCAATAAGAATGAAACTCTCGGCATCGTCGGTGAATCAGGTTCGGGAAAGACGGTGCTGTCGCGAACGATCATGGGCCTGCAACCGCGGACCAACGTCACCGTCAGTGGTTCAGTCCTCTTGAACGGATTCGAGGTCGTGGGCGCCAGCGAAGAGGAGAAACGAAAGATCTGGGGTCTCCAAGTTGCCATGGTCTTCCAGGACCCGATGACGTCGCTGAATCCAGTGACGCGCGTGGGCAAGCAGATTGATGAGATACTCCGCGTGCGAATGGGCATGGATCGTCAATCGGCCAAAGCGCGGGCGATCGAATTACTCGAACTTGTGGGTATCCCTTCGCCGAGCCAGCGGTACCGCGTCTTCCCCGGTGAACTGTCGGGCGGCATGCGCCAACGCGTCGTCATCGCCACCGCCCTCGCGGGTTCGCCCCAACTCTTGATGGCCGACGAACCAACGACTGGTTTGGACGTGACGATACAAGCGCAGATCTTGAACCTCCTCGAAGAGATAAAAGAGCGACTAAAGATGTCGGTCGTGCTCGTCACGCACGACCTTGGCGTCGTTGCTACGCGTACGTCGAGAATCATCGTGATGTACGCCGGGCGGATCGTCGAGATCGGGTCAACGCGCGAAGTCTTCGCCCATCACCGCATGCCCTACACACGGGCTCTCCTCGACGGTTCGCCAAAGGTGTCGAACCCTTCGCACACGCGGCTCATGGCCATTCCCGGGCGACCGCCGAATCTCCA
>DAIQOO010000008.1:8313-22201 GCA_036787845.1 Acidimicrobiales bacterium | reverse complement strand
CGAACCCTTCGCACACGCGGCTCATGGCCATTCCCGGGCGACCGCCGAATCTCCAAGACCTTCCACCTGGTTGCAGTTTCGCGCCGCGTTGTTCCTACGCCACCGATCGCTGTCACCAGGAACGCCCGGAACTGGAACCAAGCGGTGCGCCCGGTCACTTCTTTGCCTGTTGGAATCCCCTTCCCACGACCCGAGGGGTCCCCGCGTGAGTGACACCCGCCAACCACTATTGAAAGTTCGCGACCTCACCGTCACGTTCGGTTCCCATCGACAAAAGTTGAGCGCGGTCGCCGGCGTTAGTTTTGACATCTTCGAGGGCGAGACGCTCGGACTCGTGGGTGAGTCGGGATGTGGCAAATCGACGACCGGGCGGGCGCTGATGCGAATCGTCGAGCCCACGAGTGGATCCATTGAACTCGACGGAATCGAGATCACGACCCAAAAGGGCAAGGCCCTGCGCAATCTTCGCACTCGCATGCAGATGATCTTCCAGGACCCCATTAGCTCTCTCAATCCACGACGTCGTGCCAAGGACATCGTCGCCGAACCACTGGACTGCTGGAAAACCATGGAGGGCGAAGAGCGATCGTCACTCGTCAATGACTTACTCAACAAAGTAGGCATCGACCCCTTCGTGTACGGCGAACGCTACGCGCGCCAGTTCTCCGGAGGGCAGTGCCAGCGCATCTCCATCGCGCGCTCACTCGCGATGCGGCCAAAGTTGTTGATCTGTGACGAGATGGTCTCCGCGCTCGACGTCTCGGTGCAAGCGCAGATTCTTAACCTGCTCGAAGATCTCAAGACCGAATACGGATTGACCTTGTTGTTCATCGCGCACGACCTGGCCGTGGTCAAGAACGTGTCGGACCGCGTGGCGGTCATGTACTTAGGCAAGATATGCGAGATTGGACCGGCCGACACGCTCTACGACGATCCCGAACATCCCTACACCAGCTTCCTCCTGGGCGCCGCGCTCGAAGCAGACCCCGACTCGCCCCAACACGGCGAAGTACTGGACGGCGAACCACCAAGTCCGATGAATCCACCGAGTGGATGTCGTTTTCGCACGCGATGTCCGTACGCCACCGACAAGTGCGCGGCCGAAGAACCCCAACTCGTGGAGATCGCTTCGGGACATCAAGTGGCGTGCCACTACCCACTCTCGCTCTCACGCAAATAGCCCGCCGCTCTTCAAATCGGGCGACGGGCTATTTACAAAGACGGTTGTTATTCGTTCGGGACTTTGTCACCTTCGTTGTTCGCAACAACCTCGACGACTTCGGCGACTTCTGACGCGTCAGTTACCTCAGTGGCGTCGAGCAATGGTGCAGCGTCGGTCGCGTCGGTCTCCTCAGCAGGCTTCGCCGTGACTTCGGTCGCGTACTCCGCCCATGCTGCCTGCGCTTCGGTCTCGGGGGTGAACTCGCCGTATTCAAGGGAACCGATGTAGTTGCCCTCGTTGTCGTAGGCGTGTGAGCCAAAGGCCTCGCGATACTCTTCGGAGACTTCACCACCCTCGGCCGCTTGCTTAATCGACAGACTGATGCGTCGACGAGCGGTGTCGAGTTCGATGATCTTGACCCAGAGCTCTTCGCCAGCCGTGACCACCTGATCGGGCGACTCGACGTGGTGCGCGGCCATCTCTGAGATGTGCACGAGTCCTTCAATCCCCTCGCCCACTTGGATAAAGGCGCCAAAGGGAACCAGCTTGGTGACGCGGCCATAGACCAGCTGGTCAACGGCGTGACTATCGGCAAAGACTTGCCATGGATCGGACTGGGTGGCCTTGAGGGAAAGAGAAATGCGCTCTTTCGAGAAGTCGACGTCCAATACCTCAACGTCGACCTCATCACCAACGGCGACGACTTGGCTCGGGTGATCAATGTGCTTCCAACTGAGTTCGGAGACGTGAATGAGTCCGTCCATCCCGCCTAGGTCGACGAAGGCACCGAAGTTCACGACCGAGGAGATGACGCCGTGTCGGCGTTCGCCCGGCTTCAGGTTCGACAGGAAGTCGCCGCGCTGTTCTTTCTGGGTCTCTTCGAGCCAGGCGCGTCGCGACAACACGACGTTGTTGCGGTTGCGGTCGAGCTCGATGATCTTCGCCTCGACGGTCTTGCCGATGTAGGGCTGCAGTTCGCGCACGCGACGTAACTCAACGAGCGACGCCGGCAGGAAGCCGCGAAGCCCGATGTCGACGATGAGTCCACCCTTGACGACTTCGATCACGACGCCCTTGACGACCTCGTCGCGGTTCTTTAGCTCTTCGATATTGGCCCACGCCTTTTCGTACTGCGCGCGCTTCTTCGACAGAACAAGTCGACCTTCTTTGTCTTCTTTCTGCAGGACGAGGCACTCAATGCGCTCGCCCATGGACACGATTTCCGAGGGGTCGACGTCGTTACGGATGGAGAGTTCCCTCGAGGGGATAACGCCCTCGGACTTGAAGCCGATGTCGAGCAGGACCTCGTCGCGGTCGATCTTGACGACGGTGCCGATGACCAGGTCGCCGTCTTCGAATTCGAGGACACTGTCGCCCACCAACGCGGTGAGATCAGTGCCGATCAGGTTGTCTTCAGTGATGACGCGAGGAATGTATTTTCCGTCTTCGTCAAAGGTGCCCATTTGCTGGGTGGAGAGGAGGCTCGTGCCGTCCGACATTCGTACTTCTTTCGTTTGACCACACCGGGATCTAACTAGTCAGTAGAGCTGGGTCGCCGGTGTTAACCCAGGTGAGCACTCTAGCACTCCGCCTTTTATCCCTTGGCGGCCGCCCAGTTGTCGCCCCAGTTCAGTGAGACCTCAAGTGGCACGCTCAAGGTCGCCGCGTTGGTCAACGAGTCGATCATGATCGAACTCACCTGGTCTTTCTCCTTCGCCGGAGCTTCAACGAGAACTTCGTCATGCACTTGAAGGATGAGACGCGCGTCGAGTTTCTCCTCAGTGAGTCGTCGATCGAGGCGCACCAACGCGGACTTAAACACGTCGGCGGCCAATCCTTGAATTCCGGCGTTCATCGCCTGTCGTTCTGCGCCCTGGCGCTGAGGACCGACGGCCGTCGCGAGATCGGGAAACGGTCGGATTCGACCGAACTCGGTGCGCGAGTAACCCTTGCTACGAATCTCTTTTATGGTGCTCTCCATGTACTCACGCAGACTCGGAAAGCCCGCAAAGTAACGGTCCATGATCTCGCGCGCGGCGCTGACCGTCAGGCCCAAGCGCTGACTCAGGCCGTAAGCCTCCATCCCGTACGCGAGACCGTACGAGACGGCCTTGGCCTGCTCGCGCTGTTGCGACGTGACGTTTTCTGGCGCGACGCCAAAGACTGACGCCGCGATCGTGCGGTGCACGTCCTCGTGTGACGCAAAGGCCGCTAAGAGACCTTGGTCTTGGGAGAGATGCGCGAGGATGCGAAGTTCGATCTGGTTGTAGTCCGACACCGCGAGCAGCCAGCCCTTGGTGGGCACGAAGGCGTAACGCAGTCGGCGACCTTCCTTGGATCGAACAGGAATGTTGTGGAGGTTCGGATTCTCCGAAGAGAGTCGACCCGTGCGCGCGACGACCTGATTGAAGGTGGCGTGGATACGTCCATCGTCCGCCACGGCGTCAATAAGCGGCGCGCCGTAGGTACTTCGCAACTTTTCGACTTCGCGGTAACGCAAGATAAGTGCGACGATGCGATGTTCGTCCTCAATCGCTTCGAGGCTCGTCGCGTCGGTAGAAAATCCCGATTTAATCTTCTTCACTGGCGTCAGCCCCAACTCGTTAAAAAGCACGGTCTGGAGCTGTTGGGGCGAGTTCACTTTGAAGGGGTGTCCGGCGACTTTTTGAATCTCCGCCTCGAGTTCTTTGGCTTCGACACTGAACTCCTCTGCGATGGTCGTCAGTAGCGCCACGTCGACTCGAATACCCCGGGCCTCCATTCGTCCAAGCACCTTGACCAGGGGCAGCTCAACTTCCTCGTAGACACGATTCAGTTCCCAGCGATCAATCTCGGCGCGCAACGTGTCGCGTAGACGCGCGATCAGTCGAACGTCGCGCACCAAGGTTTCGTCACTCGACGCGTCGAAGAGCGAGGGTCGCTTGTCATCGATCGTCTCGTTCAAGAATCGCAGGACGACGTCACCGAGTTCGTAGTGTCCACTCGTCGCGTCGACAAGAAACGCCATGATCGACGTGTCGTCGGCCGGCTCGCAGAGCGCAAGCCCTCGCTCGTCGGCGAAACGAAAGAGACCCTTCACGTCATGACCAGCAAACGCCGTGTCACCAACGCCGTTGAGAAACTCATCTAGGTCGACCAGCGCGAGCGATCCCGACCCGGCGTCTAGTACCGCGATCCGTTCACGATTGAACGCGACGACGGGTTCTGTCGAGTGCGACAGCACAGTCTTAAGCGTCGCTTCGTGCGTTGCCGCAGCAGCCTTGGTCACCGGCGCGCTCTTTGCGGGCTCGTCCGGCGTGGCCGGTTCACCCAACCGTCCGTCTTGCATCAGTTTGTTCACCCGCGAACGCAGGGAATTCATCTCGTATCGCTCGAAAAAGGCGTTGACTTCTTGACGGTGCCATCCACCAAGCACGAGATCCTCCAACGTGAATTCCAAGGGCACGTCGCGAATGAGGCGCATGACTATTTCATTGTTGCGAGCTCGCTCTTCGAAGGCCGCGAGGTTTTCGCGCAGCTTTGGCGTCAACGAATCTAAGTGGCTATACAGTTCGTCAAAATCGTGGTACTGCGCGAAAAGTTTTGCCGCGGTCTTCTCGCCTACTCCGGGGACGCCGGGCAGATTGTCCGACGTGTCACCACGGAGCGCGGCGAGCAGGGGGTAGCGGGCCGGTTCAATACCGCAACGCTCAATGATGCCCGCCTCGTCGTAGAGCGAATAGTCCGAGACGCCTCGACGGTTATAGAGCACCTTCACGAAGGGGTCCTCGACGAGTTGAAAGGTGTCGCGGTCGCCCGAGACGACCACAATGGGAATCTTGGCGTCTCTGCCCCACGTCGCCAACGTCGCCAACACGTCGTCAGCTTCGAAGTTCACGACGCCGATCACCGGAATGTGCAGTGTCTCGCACATGGTGCGGATCAGATCGAACTGATGATCGAGCTCGGGCGGCGTCTCAGCCCGTCCGCCCTTGTAGTCCTCACTAAGCGCGTCGCGAAAGGTCCCACCGGGCATGTCGAAGGCAACCGCAAGCGACCGTGGGTTCTGTGAACTGACGAGTGATACCAACATCGAGGCAAATCCGTGCAGGGCGTTGGTGACCAGACCCGACGAGGTCTGGATATCAGCGGGAAGGGCGAAGAACGCGCGAAAGGCTAGCGACATCCCGTCCAACAGCAGGAGTGGCCGTTGGTCGTCCGGGTTCTCAGCCAACGAACTCGCCCTTCAAGATCTGTTGCGCCACGTCGCGCATCCTCGTACGCGCTCTCATGGCGGACTGCTGGATCACTTCGAACGCCGCCGGTTCGTCGAGGCCGCGCTGGGCCATGAGCATCTCTTTCGCCCGCTGGACAATCTCTCGGGTCTCAATCTTGTCGTCGGCGCTGGGAGCGTCAGCGACGACGAGTGGCTCACTGGCGGAGGGATTGAGAATCGCTGCCAATTTCGGCAGGATCTCGCTACTACGAAACGGTTTGACCAAATACGCCGACACGCCCGCGTCACGAGCACTTTCTATGAGCGATCGTTGACTGAACGCGGTCAACAAGACAACAACGGTGCGCGAACCCTTCAGCGCTTTGGCGACTTCAATGCCGTCAAGACCCGGCATCTTGATGTCGAGTAACGCGAGATCGGGTTCGTGCTCTTTAATCATCGCTAACGCGTCGTCACCGCGAGCAGCTTCACCAACGACGAAATAGCCGTCGCCCTCCAATATCTCCTTGAGATCCAGTCGAATTATCGACTCGTCGTCGGCGATGACTACGCGCTTATCCATTGTCGTCCTTCGGTGTCCATTCACGTAGTAATTCATCTCGTGCCGTCATAAATTCGCGCACTTCTTGAGCGCGACGCTTCATCTCGGCGTTCGCCACCATCACGTGACGAGAGAGTTCATCGTATTCCCTCGACTGCAGCGGTGTCTCGGATACCAAGGCTCGAATTCGCGCGTCGTCCAGCGCGTCGTTCCACACGGCGACCTGTTCTTCTAACACCCCAAGACTCTCTCGAGCCTGCGCCAATTGACGTTGGACGTCCTCTAGACGGCGTTTGATCAGCCGAGATCCCATGTTTTGCAGTCTACGACTGGATTTCTGCCGAGATTGGTCGACACTCAGCGCTCGCCAGCACGCGCATCGACGGCTCGAAGCCGAAGCTCGAGGACACCGACGAAATCTCAGTTCCTTCGTCACCAAGTCCGACAGCAACGTTGTCGAGATCACTTGGTTCGCTGACGCAGCTGTTCGCGAGCCCTCGATGAACACCTCGCGCGTACGGCGACTCGAAGAATCCTCCTAGATACGTCCGCAGACCGAGTTCGCTGGCCCGTGCAATCAATGCACGCGCGCTCGAGAGCCCGCCCACACGCGCGGGTTTCACGCAAATCATTGCGGCCGCTTCGTAGTTCGCGATATGCGTGAGATCGCGCAGTGACCGCACGCTCTCGTCGAGACTGAGGGGAACGTCGAGGCGTGTGGCGAGACGCGCGTGATCAACGAGATTCCCTACGCCAAAAGGTTGTTCAACGGCGTCGATCGTAGCGACACGTCCGATGACCGTCACTTGCTCGAGCACGTCCTCGTCGCTCGTCGCCGAGCAGTTGAAGTCAATGATGACGGGCACACGAAGGGCACGAAGGCGCTCGAGCGCACGCGAGCTCACGTCGCCAGGTGCACTCTTCACTCGAACTCGTGTTGCGCCCTCAGTGAGCCAGTCCGTCTCCGCGTCGAGTAGTGAGACCGTTACCTGGCTGGGCGTCTTGAACAGTGGCGTCCAGAGTTCTTCAATAAGAGTTGAGGTGACGCGAAGCTCTCGGTCGAGCAGCGCCATTTCGACGAGTGCGCACGCCACGTTGCGCGCAGGACTGGCGTTGCTAAGGCGACCCATGCGTGCCCACGGTGGTAGAGCGCCCTCGCGCCGGGCGATCGCCCCGACGAGGGCAACCGTGGCGTCAAGAACTTCGAGGACCTCACCTAGACCGGGGTCGCCGTTCAGCGCAAAGGGCTGGGGGGCGACTTCGCCAAATCCCGCAACACCTTCGTCTTCGACGCGAAGAAAGAGTCGCGTACGTTGACGATGATCTTGTCCGCTCGCTCGAACGGGCCGTTCAAGTTCGACGTTCTGCTGATAGAGCGTCACGTTCATCCCCGCAACCTTACGGTTACTGCTACCGTGGTCGCCGCAGCCCGGATGGCGGAATTGGCAGACGCGGAGGCCTCAAAAGCCTTTACTCGAGAGGGTGTGTGGGTTCGAGTCCCACTCCGGGCACTGTTACCTTTAGAACATGGTTGACAGCTCGACTCTCCCATTTCGCGACGACGTCGTGGCTCTTTTTCCCGGTCAAGGGGCGATAAGTGCCGGCGCGGGAACTGCCTGGCGCAAATCTCGCCATTGGAATGTCGTTGATCGCGTCAGTGAGGTCACCGGCGTGGACGTGTCAGTGCTGCTCACGAGCGCCGGTGACGAAGAACTTATTCGAACTGATCGAGCGCAGCTCGCGACGTTCGCCCTTTCGCTCGTTGGTTATCACGAACTGCTCGACCTGAAGATTCGACCTCGCTACCTCGTTGGCCACAGTCTTGGCGAATTCACCGCCCTGGTCGCCTCAGGCTTACTCTCCCTTGAAGAAGGCGCCCGTCTCATTGGCGTGCGCGGACGCGCGATGGCGCGCGCCGCGAAAATGAATGAGGGTTCGATGATGGCCGTGATGGGCGCTGACGAGGGCGCCAAGGAGGCGCTGGAGGGCCTCGACGGCGTATGGATCGCCAATATCAACGGCACGGGACAGGTCGTCGTGAGTGGCACGACCGCAGGACTTGCGGACCTTGCACTTCGACACCGCGACCTCGGTTGGCGCCGCGCGACACCGCTGCCAGTCGGCGGGGCATTCCACTCTCCGTTGATGGCGCCGGCACAAGAAGAACTCGACGACGCCCTCGCTCACGCCTCATGGGGATCGACCGAGGCGATTCTCATTTCGAACGTCGACGCGCGCGTGCACAGCGACGCCGAGGAGTGGCGTGAACTGTTGCGTCGCCAACTCACCTCGCCCGTTGAGTTCTTAGACACTACGTTGGCACTCCCAGAGAGCGTGCACGTCACGATCGAGATGCCCCCGAGTGGTGTGTTGACCGGGCTCACCAAACGAATTCGCCCCTTCGAGGAGCAATTCGCTCCGTCATCGCTACAAGAGTTTCAGGAGATCGCCCTATGAGTCGCCACGTCATCGTCACGGGAGCCAGTCGAGGCATCGGCGCGGCCATAGCTGAGTACTTCATTAACGAAGGTGACAACGTGGTCGCGTTCTCACGCTCATCGAACGCGCCGAGCGGTTGCGCGCGGTCTCTCGCGGTCGACGTCACGGATTCGACGGCAGTAAACGAAGCCGTGAAAGCCGCCATCCAGGAGTTCGGGCCCGTCGACGTCGCGGTAGTGAACGCCGGTGTCACGAGAGACGGCCTGGCGATGCGAATGTCCGACGACCAGTGGCACGAAGTATTGCGGACGAATCTGGACGGCGCGTTCTACACCGCGCGCGCGACAATGGCGTCAATGGTGCGAGCTCGATCAGGTTCGATCATCTTCATTGGTTCAGTCTCACCGTTCATCGGCGTTCCCGGTCAGGCCAATTACGCGGCCGCCAAAGCCGGACTCGTGGGACTCGCGCGCTCACTCGCCAAAGAGGTCGCCTCACGCTCTATCACGGTGAACGTCGTCGCGCCGGGTCTCATCGACACCGACATGACGAACGACCTTGGCGGGGCCATCGAAACGATGACCGCGATGATCCCCCTCGGCCACGTCGGCCAACCCTCGGATATCGCTGGCGTTGTCGGGTTCCTTGCCAGTAACCACGCTCGCTACATCACCGGCGCGGTCATCGCGGTCGACGGCGGTCTCTCACTCGGCCTCTAAGTGCTCTCATCCATTAGCGTCATTGAGTACGATGGGACGACAGAAAAAAGGGGCAACACCATGGATCGCAACGACGCATTCGCGAAATTCACTGAAGATACCGTAGAAGTATTAGCCGTCGACCCAGCGCAGGTCACGTTAGAAGCATCCTTCGGTGATGACTTGGGCGCGGACAGCCTCGACCTCGTAGAACTCGTTATGGCGCTCGAAGAGACGTTCGACATCGAAGTCGCCGAGGATGAGCTCAAAGAGATCAAGACCGTTGGCGAGGCGTTCGAACTCATCTACGCCAAGCTGTAGTGCGCGTTGCGATTACTCCTGAGGGTCCGGTACATGGTCGCCGGGTAGCCGTCACGGGCCTTGGCGCACTTTCGTGCGCCGGAGAAGGCGTCGCCGCACTTTGGGACGCACTAATGAAGTCCGACGCTCCCTCGTCCAAGCGCATGGGCGACTTTGACGCGTCGCACCTCGGTGGGCCAAAAGAACTTCGCCGTCTCGACCCCTTTGCCCTCTACGCCCTCGTGGCAGCTGACGAAGCCTGGCGTCAAAGTGGTCTGAGCGGTCCGTTAGAAGACGCGGGCAGCGTCGTCACTACCGGTATCGGTGGACTACAAACGGTCTTGAAAGAGATCGTCGTTCTCCAAGACAAGGGTCCCGGTCGCGTCTCACCCTTCATGGTGCCCATGATGATGCCCAACGCAGCGACCGCCGCGGTGTCAATGCGATTTGGACTCGGTGGTCCGTGTGAGACGGTGACGACCGCGTGCGCTGCTGGCACGCACGCCATCGGTAACGCCGCGCGACTGGTCGCCTCGGGACGATGCAGCGTGGCCGTCGCGGGTGGCGCTGAAGCCGTGATCGTCGACATCGCCGAGGCAGGGTTTCGCAACATGACCGCTCTCTCCAAGCAAGATCTATCTCGACCGTTCGACGTCGATCGCGACGGATTCGTGATGGGCGAGGGCGCGGGCATCTTGATCCTCGAAGAGTGGGATCACGCGCTCGAGCGCGGCGCCACGATCTTGGCGGAAGTGCTCGGTGCCGCGAGCACTGCGGACGCGTATCACATCACCGCGCCGGATCCTTCGGGGGGCGGCGCTATTCGCTGCATGGAACTCGCCATGGCCGACGCGGATATCCGCCTCGAAGAGATCTCCCACATCAACGCGCACGGAACGTCCACCCAGTTGAACGACCTCGCCGAGTCGGTCGCGATGCGCTACGTCTTTGGCGACAACGTGCCGCCGGTCACCTCAAATAAGGGCCACCTCGGACACTCTCTCGCCGCCGCCGGAGCGCTCGAAGGCGTCGCGTCGGTGCTGACGTTGCAGAACCAAGTCATCCCGCCCACCGCCGGCACCAAGGTTGTTGACCCCGCCGTTGGTCTTGACGTCGTCATCGGCGCGCCGCGAAAGGCCGACGTCGAGGTGGTCTTGTCGAATTCATTCGGTTTCGGCGGCCACAACGGTAGCGTCATCTTTCGCCGATTCGTTGCCTAGTTACAGCGTCCACTCGTCGAAGTGTCGCTCGACGTACGCGTTGTCGTACGCCCAACGAGCGTTCGCGATGAACTGACCGAGTAAGACCGGATCCTTCACGCCAGGCGCACTCTCAACGCCGGAGCGAACGTCAACGCCAAAGACCGGAAAATTCTGCACGACGTCGATCACGCTCGACACGTTCAACCCACCCGAGGCTATTAAGGGCACCCGCTGGCCCGACGTCATCAAAAGTTCGAGCGCGTCGACCAGCGCGTCCTGTTCGTCGGTTTCCGGCAACACCAGGTAGTCCGCGCCGCCACTCAGCACGAGACGCTCGCTCCCGTCAGGGATCATTCGAAGTACGGTGTTCACTCGCTCGGACACGTAGCTGAGATCATCGGACGTGATTGGTCCGTCGATCTGCACGGCACTGAGTCCCAACGTATTGGCGATCTCGACGATTCGCTGTGGCAATTCACTACGAAAGACTCCCACCGACAAGGCGCCCGGCGGCAGGCGACGCACGATGTCGTGCGCGGCGTTCACCGAGATCTGTCGAGAAGTAAGGGCGAAGTCAAAGCCCACGGCGCTAGCACCAAGGCCAATGGAGAACAGCGCGTCTTCTTCGGTGGTGATGCCCGAGATCTTGATGAAGAGACCTTCAGTCGTGAGTCGCACGAATCACCTCCATGGGCAGTACGTTACTCACGCAACTCAACAATTCTTATTCAACGAATTCAATCGTTACTTCAGTGTCACTCTCTTGTGCGAGGACGCCCTGCAACGTTCGATGCGCGAATCCGAGTCCTTCGACCCGCCCGTCTCGCCGCGAACTACTCGTCACGCCCTTTGGACCGTCAGGACCCTTTGAGCGCAACACAGTATCGATGCGATCGTCGCTCGGACCGCTCACGCGCACGAGTCGCCACGGCACGCTGGATCCTCGCGCGTCGAGGCGAGCAACTAACTCTTGTCCGGTGAAGCAGCCCTTTTGAAACGAGACGGTGGCGTCTACAAAGTGGCGACCGAAACTGTGGGGTGTCAGGGCCGCAGCGAACTCGCGCTCGCCCGGCCAGCGCGCGTCAATCTGGTCGTCCAACGTCGCGAAGGGTCCCTCATCCACTTCTTCTGTCGACAGCGTGCACTTCGCTCGAAGGAGGAATCGCCGTAGGCGATTCTCGGCGACGTCAAGTGCTCTCCTCGGTACGACGACGTCATAGCCGTCGTCACGTCGTGACACGAAGGCCGCAGTGAGTACCACGCTGTCGGGCGCGAGTAGCAACGTCCATCCCCCGTGCTCGTCCAGCGTCGCTAGATCTTGACTGAGCTGTCCCTGGAGAAAGGATTCGGCGTCGAGCCCGCGTGCCTTAATCACTGACCACGCAAGTACGTCGGGCATCGCTTCGTCTCTCGCTTCGCTCATCAACTATTACAGTATGCGCCAGTGTGGCGAAACTCGCCGCCGAGGGTGGACGCCAATGAGCATGCAGACCGAACTCAATACCATCACCTCGACGATGACTGAGTTGTCAACGCGCATCACCGCGCTTGTCGAAGCCGAAGGTGACGACATGTCGCCCGACGTATACGCCGAATTGGTGGCGGCCGAACGCACGGTAAGCGCGTTACTTCGCCGACTCAGTCGTGTCGCCGGTAGAGCAAGTTAAACGCTCACCGGTAGTGTCTGACTATGACTTCTAGGTGGTGGTGCGCGTCTTCACTCTCACCTCCCCAACGCCTTGACGTACTGAGCCTGCTCAATCGAACCGAGTCCTTACTCGGACGCGAGGCCATCGACGAAGGACGTCGTCGCGCCGTCGTGCACGGATGGCGCGCCCAACATTGGCTCCACTACGACGGAGGCGTCTTAACCAAGTACGCCATGTCCAACGGTGACGACCACGCGATGGTCGAGATGTGCGGCGGCGACTACGACGAAGATCTGCTCGCACACCTCTTGGCCGCCCACGAAGTCGTCGATTGGTGGACGCGTGGACCACAGACCTGCGCGTACCTGAACGGCAACGTCATTCGAATGCTGGAACTTCTTCGCGTCAAATTGCCCATCCCCGTAGTGGACGTGCCCGAAGGCGCAGTACTTCGAAACTTCGAGCCGCACCACGACGAGGCGGCGTGGCTCGAACAGAACAACGCTGCTTTCGCGAACCACCCCGAACAAGGGGCGTGGCAACTAACCGACCTCGATGAGCGCACCCACGAACCGTGGTTCGACCCGTCGGGATTTCTCGTCCTAGAGATCGAGGGAAGGATCGCGGCGTCGTGTTGGACCAAGGTGCACGAACTGCACCCGGATCGCTTCGGTGAGATCTACGTCGTCTCGGTGCACCCGGACTTTCAACGACATCATCTTGGGCGTGTCATGGTCACCCAAGGACTCAACGTGCTGTCTCGCAAAGGCGTCTCGGACGCCGTGCTCTTCGTCGACGAATCCAACGAATCGGCGAAAAAACTCTATGCGTCGCTCGGCTTTCTCCTCGAACGCGAGGACCGCCTCGTTCGCTTTAGCCGCACTTAATGCGCGCCGACTAAGCGACCAACACCGAACGTCACCGCGGCAGCACAGCTCGTTATAAAAAGCTGGCGTAGTGCGGAATGAGTAATGCCGCGGTGCGTGTACCGACCAACGGCACCACCAACGGTGAGGGAGGCGAATGCGGCAACGCCGATCGACCACCACAGCGGATCACCATTCGAGGTGACCAACCAAGGGATGAGAGGGAGAAACGCGCCGATCGCGAAAAAACAAAACGACGACGACGACGCGACCCACGGAGACGCAATGGCTGAAGGGTCAATGCCTAACTCTTCACGCGCGTGCGTGCGAAGCGCCATCTCAGGGTCTCGCATCAGGTCAATCGACAGCCGTTCGGCCAACTCAGCCTCAATGCCTTGTTTCAAGAAGATGTCTCGCAGTTCTTCGCGCTCTTTGTGAGGTTCCTCAGCCAGCGAGGTTCGTTCGACTTCTATCTCGTAGTTGAAGAGTTCCTTCTGCGCCCGAACCGAAAGGTACTCCCCGGTCCCCATTGAGAACGCCCCGGCCACTAGTCCGGCGAGTCCGGCGAGTCGAACAATATTATGGCCCGGGTTCGCGCCGGCAAAACCGAGGATGAGCGACACGTTGGTCACGAGTCCGTCGGACAGTCCAAAGAGCGCCGCGCGGAATCCTCCCCCGCTTATCTGGCGGTGCTGCTGAAGAGTTGTGGAAGCGCTCACGGTGAAAGTCTATTGCCCCGACGCCTCGCATTCGGTGTGCCCGTTCCTGCAGATAGTGTTGCCTCGGAGGTACACCATGACCACGCACGTGAACAG
>DAIQOO010000008.1:0-8213 GCA_036787845.1 Acidimicrobiales bacterium | reverse complement strand
CGTTCCTGCAGATAGTGTTGCCTCGGAGGTACACCATGACCACGCACGTGAACAGTATTGAAGAGTTAAGCGCTCTAGTTGGAACGCATCTGGGCTACTCCGAGTATCAAACAGTGACCCAAGAGCAGGTCAATCTCTTCGCTGAAGCGACCGGCGACCACCAGTGGATACACGTCGATCCCGAGCGAGCCGCGAAAGGTCCCTTTGGTCACACCATCGCGCACGGCTACTTCACGTTGTCGCTCATTCCCGTGCTCTTAGGTAGCGTCATGAAGGTCGACGGCGTCACGATGGGCGTGAACTACGGCACCAATAAAGTTCGATTTACTTCACCGGTGCCCGTCGGCGCCGAGGTACGTGCTGGCGCCACGCTCGCCTCTGTCGAAGAGGTATCCGGCGGCGTGCAAGTGGCCTTAGACGTCACGGTTGAAGTGAAAGACGCCCCGAAGCCTTCGTGCGTCGCTCAAGTCGTCTTTCGCTACTACCGCTAGTTCCTTGTCCGCCGCCTCCCTTCCCCAAGGCGACGAGAAGACCCGCCAGGTGCGCTCGATGTTCGACGCCATTGCGTCGCGCTATGAACTCGTCAACAAACTCATGACCTTTGGTCTAGACGGCCGATGGCGTCGCCGAGCGGTGAGTGACCTACGACTTCCCTTGAATTGTGTTGTGCTCGACGTAGCGGCTGGGACCGGTGACTTCACGAGAGAGCTTCGTCGCCAGGGCCAGCGCGCGGTGGCGACCGACCTTAGTTACAACATGCTCTTCATTGGCAGATCGATGCCCGAGCGCGTGCAAGCTGACGCGTCGCTACTACCGTTTCGCGACGCCAGTTTCGACGGAGTTACCTGCGGCTACGCACTACGAAACTTCACGGACCTCGATATGACGTTCCTCGAGATGGCGCGCGTCCTTCGACCCGGCGGACGTCTCTCACTGCTTGAGGTCGCGGAGCCCCGTTCGGGTCTGTGGCGCGCAGGCTTTCGCTTCTGGTTTCGAAAGGTGGTGCCCTTCATTGGTTCGATTGTCTCGGACCGTGCGGCCTACCACTACTTGCCGGCCTCCACTGCGTACCTGCCCGCTGCTCCAGAGATCATCGCGATGTTGAATCGCGCCGGATTCAGCGCCGTGAACAATCGACGCATCATGGGTGGGCTGAGCCAACAATTCCTCGCGACGAGAACGTCATGAAGTTCGAGCGTCGCTTCATATCACCACAAAGGCTCGATTCACTGCGCGCACTTGGTGCGCGCGAAGGCTGGCTCGTTGAAACACCGGACGTGCTTCGCGTTGGATTTGGCCGCGTCGCCCATCAGATCGTGCTCTCGAGCGGTCTTGACGAACCGACGAACGCGGCCTCGGCGCTTCAACGTCACGAGTTATTTGGCGACGACGGTCCCGCGGGAACTGGCGTCGTCGCCTTCGCGACTCTCCCATTTGATCGAAACGCTCCTGGTGAACTGCAGATTCCAGAGTTCTGCATCACACAGATGACGTCAGGCCAAGCGTGGTTGAGTTCCCTCGAGGGCTCGAGCGGCTGGCAAGAGATGCTCTCGTCGGTGGTACCACCGACGCAAGAGACCCAAAGTCTTCGATCGTTGACCTTCCAGCCAACACCCGAAGAGTACGCCCACAACGTGGCACTCGCGGTGGAGATCCTTCGACGCAAAGAGATCGATAAGGTGGTCCTCGCGCGCGCCGTGCTTGGTTCAGTACCTGAACCCATCGACCCCGCCGCCATCGCGCAACGTCTGCGTCGGCGCGAGCCAATCTGCACTCTCTACAGCCTGCCTTGTAGCGAGGGGCGGCGCTACGTGGGCGTGAGCCCCGAACTATTGGTTCGTCGACGCGGCGCCGAGGTGCAGTGCCACCCCTTAGCTGGCACCATCGCGCTGCCGCCCAACGTCGCGCCCGACGACTACGAAACATGGCTGCTCGGAAGTACGAAGAACCTTCACGAACACGTTGTCGTGGTCGACGAGATTGTTCAAAACCTTTCCAACGTATACGACGACATCGACGCGGACGCCGAACCGTCCATCGTGACACTTCGAACGGTCGCGCACTTAGGGACGTGGATCACCGCGACGAGCCACTCACTTTTCGCCGCGCCCGACGCCCTCGAGGTGTTACGGATGCTCCATCCCACGGCCGCCGTCGGTGGAATTCCGCGCGAGAGCGCCACGGCACTCATCCAGCGACTCGAACAGCACGATCGGGGCCACTACGCCGGACCCGTGGGATGGATGGACGCCCAGGGTGACGGCGAGTGGTGGATAGGTATTCGCGGCGTGTTGCTGCGCGGTCGAGAGTTCGAAGCGTGGGCTGGCGCGGGAATCGTCAGTGAATCCGATCCGATCGCCGAGCGAGAAGAGACGAAAGACAAACTTGCGAGCGTCCTGACCTCAGTGTTGGTGGACCGCGTCTAGCGATTTATTCTTTTGAAGGGTCGCTCCAGAGCCCACAGCGTCACGAGTAGCAGCGCTTCAACCACGATGGCACTTGACATCTTGGACTCGCCCCGCAGACGATCCGTAAAGGAGATCGGTACTTCGATGATGGTCGCGCCGTTTCGCCTGGCACGATACGTCATCTCAATCTGGAATCCGTAACCGTCCGCGGTGACGCTCTGGTAGTGGATCTTTTCCAGGGCGGACTTGGAGTACACGCGATAGCCCGAGGTTGAGTCGTTCACGCCAAGTCCCAGCACGATTGACGCGTACTGATTGCCACCTCGCGACAGCAGTCGTCTGGACCACGACCAACGCGGAATATGGCCTCCCTTGATGTAACGCGAACCAATGACGACCTCGTGATCGCTCGACGCCTCGAGTAATGCCTGCAGCGCACGAGGATCATGCGAGAAGTCGCAGTCGATCTCGACGAGATGGTCGTAGCCGCGTTCGAGGCCCCACGTGAATCCCGCGCGATACGCACCTCCTAGGCCACTCTTCTCGGTGCGTTCGAGCACGTCGATGCGACCAAGATCCTTTGCCACGGCGCGGGCCTTGGCGGCCGTACCGTCGGGGCTAGCGTCATCGACCACGAGCACGTCACACGAGGGGACCACCTCGCGCAGGGTACGCAACATCTCTTCGACGTTCAAAATTTCGTTGTAGGTGGGCAGCACGATGAGCGTGGGCATTAGGAAATTCTAGGACCTGGCCTAGACTGGCCTCGTCGTGTTGCACCGACGCGCTTGATGAACGTGGCACGCTTAAGGAAGCCCTATGCCTGACGACGCACCTGAAAAGCGCCTCGCTCTACCGCGCGAGATTCGTCTCATCCTCAGCTTTGGTTCCCTCATCTTCGTTTTTGGGTACTTCGTTTTGCCAGTGTTCGGGACGGCTCGACACTCTCTACCCTTGCTCGCCTCCGTTAATCCCCTCCTCGTCGCGATTGGCGTGCTACTCGAAGTCAGCGCCATCCTCGCCTACGTCGAACTGACCCGCACCGTGATGTATCCCTTCGCCCCGAGTCGCTACAACACACTTCGCGTCAATATGGCAGGTCTTGCGATCAGTCACGTGGTGCCCGGTGGCACCGCTCCCGCGGGTGCGCTGGCGTATCGGATCTTCAACGATCTCGGCGTGCCCAAGGACACGAACGCCTTTGGTCTCGCGACCCAGGGCGCCGGGTCGGCGGTGGTCTTGAACATCATCTTTTGGGTAGCGCTGGTGATCTCAATTCCGATCAACGGCTTTAACCCCGGGTACGGCTTTGCGGCCCTCGCCGGGGTGTTCTTGCTGTTGGCATTCTTTGGCACGATCTTCTTGATCACTAGGGGGCAACGTCACGCTGACGCGTGGCTACGCTCCATTGCGCGCCGCGTCCCCTCGCTGAACCCCGACGCCATCACGGCATTGCTCGCGAAGGTCGCCGACCGCATCACGCTGCTCATCAACAATCGACGAACGCTCTGGTGGGCTTTTACGTGGGCGGCGCTCAACTGGCTCTTGGACGCGACCTGCCTTTGGGTGTTCTTGTGGTCTTTTGGTTCGATCGTGTCGCCGATAGATCTCCTCGTCGCCTACGGGTTAGCAAACGTACTCGCGGCGATTCCCTTGACGCCGGCGGGACTCGGCGTCGTCGAAACTGTCTTAATTACTTCCCTGGTCGGTTTTGGCGTACCCCATAGCCAAGCCATCTTGGCCGTACTCGCCTATCGCCTCGTGAACTTCTGGATTCCCATACCCCTCGGTGGCGCCGCGTACGCGAGTCTGCAGTGGCGACGACCGACCGAGGTCACACCTGCGAAAGCGAACGGGATCGATCCATTGCCCGACGCTTGAACTCGAGCTGCGCTGAGAAACCATTGACCGGCTGAAGGCGACGCCAGCGACGATCAGTGCCGAGCACCCACGTGAAGAGATCGTCTCGCCACGTGATCTCGAATGCTTCGAGTAAGTCACTCTGGAGTGACGCCTTCTCTATGGGCACTAATACTTCCACTCGACGATCAAGATTGCGCTCCATGAGATCGGCCGAGCCAATGTAGACGGAAAAATCAGGCTCACCCGGATGGCCAAAGGCGAAGATACGCGAGTGCTCGAGGAACTCGCCCACCAGTGAATGGACCTTTATGTTCTCCGACAGTCCCGCTACGCCTGGTCGCAGGGAGCACAGCGTTCTAACGACGAGGCGGATCGAGACTCCAGCCATGCTGGCCTCGTAGAGCGCATCGATGATCGTCGGATCGGTCAGGCCGTTGACCTTGATGGCGATTTTTCCATCCGTTCCACGATCGCGCTGAGCATTGATCAACTCAACTACTCGCGTTCTGGTCGAGAGTGGGCTGACGATGAGCTTTTCGTAGTTCCCGATACGAGCGAATCCCGTGAGGAAGTTAAACAACTCACCTACATCATGGCTAATCGCTGGATCACAGGTGAGCAGGCCGAAGTCCTCGTACGTACGGGCGGTCTTGTCGTTGTAGTTTCCGGTGCCGATATGGACGTAACGCACCGTGGTGTCGCCCTCAGAACGCAAAACCAAGGTGATCTTGCAGTGTGTCTTGAGTCCGACAATCCCGTACACCACGTGCACGCCGGCATCTTCCAGCGCCTTGGCCCATTCGATGTTCGCCGCCTCATCAAAGCGCGCCTTTAGCTCGACGAGTGCCACGACCTGCTCGCCGCGCTCCGCCGCGTGAATCAGTGACGCCACGATCGGTGAATCACCCGATGTGCGATAGAGCGCTTGCTTAATTCCCACCACTTTGGGATCCACTGCCGCTTGCGCGGTAAAGGGTTCGACCGAGTCAGTGAATGATTCGTAAGGGTGGTGCAACAAAATGTCGTCTTCTCGGATCGCGGCGAAGACGTCGCCGACATGGTCGCCGTCGAGCAGTCGCTTTGGCGTGAGTGGGGACCAACCTTCCCCCTTTAGATCCGGCCGGTCAATCGCGTACAGACTCCAGAGATCGCTAAGCCCCAACATCGCGTCGGTGACGTACACGTTGGATGGATCGAGATCCAGTTGATCGACCAGAAGCTTCAAGAACTCTTCGGACATGCCGCGCTGGATCTCAACTCGCAGTGCCTCGCCAAAGCGGCGGCGGCGTAGCTCCACCTCGAGGGCGACTAACAGGTCATCCGCTTCGTCCTCTTCCAACGCGAGGTCGGCGTTTCTGGTCACACGAAAGAGGTCCGCTTGTCCGATCGTCATGCCCGGAAAGAGACGACCGAGGTGCGCGATGATGAGGTCCTCTAAGAGGCACCACTCGTTAAGTCCGGCCTTCAAGAATCGTGGCAACGAGTTCGGAACCTTAACGCGCGCGCTTCGTTCGTCGTCGGTCAACTCGTCACGTACCGTGACGGCGATGTTGAGCGAAAGATTTGAAATCATCGGAAAGGGGTGACCGGGATCGACGGCGAGAGGCGTGAGCACTGGATAGACGTTCTCGTCGAAGTACTTGGCGAGCATCTCCTTCGCTTCACTCTCTAAATCGGCGTAGCGAACGATGGCGATTCCCGCGGCCGCCAATTCGGGCAGAATTGAATCCAACATCAAGCGATCTGTTCGTTCCATGAGTTCGAGCACTCGTTCGCGAATTGCCGCGAGTTGTTGACGAGGTCGCACGCCATCGACCGAGGGTGTTTGAACGCCGGCGGCGACTTTGTCCTCGAGACTCACGACGCGCACTTGGAAGAACTCATCGACCATGTCGGCAAAAATCGCGACGAACTTGCATCGTTCCAGAACCGGTAACTTCTGGTCGTCGCCGAGGTCCAACAGCCGCGCGCCGAACTCGAGTCTCGAGAGTTCGCGACTAGAGAACCTCTCAGGTCCGAACGACGATAGATCTATACCCACTGCAGATGATTCCCTCTTAGTTGTCATTCGCTTCTTACTATCGTACGACTACTGTTGAAACGTGGCGCGACACGCAGAATCCAAACTCGACCGCCCGACGCCACCGGCGACGCCGTTCACCAATACAACCAGTAACGCTCGCATGACTGAGCTCGGACTCATGGTTTTGGCCTGGATAATTACTGGTGCGTACTACGCCTTGGCCTCATTGGGTGCGAAGGGCCAGATGCCCTCGAGTTTCACGCTCTTTCTCGTCGGCGTTGTCGTGATTTCACTCCTCATGCACTTCGCAATCGTGCGCTACGCCCCGAACGCGTCCGAGGTTCTCCTACCGATCGCTACGTTGCTCAACGGCGTTGGTTACGTTGAGATCGCCCGGTGGGATCCGCCTCTGGCGCGCGTCCAGTCGTTTTGGTTTCTCATAAGTGCAATCGGACTCGTCGTCACCCTCAAATTGATCCGTCACGTGCGAGACCTCGATCGCTATCGCTACTTGACGCTCCTCGCGGGACTGGGACTTCTTTGTGCGCCGATGTTGCCCGTCCTTGGCGAAACAATCAATGGCGCTCGTCTGTGGGTTCACGTTGGATCCCATTCATTTCAACCCGTCGAGATCGCAAAAATCCTCCTCGTCTTCTTCTTCGCCTCCTACTTCGCCGCGAACCGAGAGTTACTCTCGACACCCACCCAACGGCTCGGCTCAAAAAACTTCGTCCCACCGAAGGTGCTGGTACCCATTCTCGTGGCGTGGGGTCTCTCGGTGGCGATCTTGGGCGCGGAGAATGACCTCGGCTTCGCACTTTTGATCTTCGCGCTGTTCATCTCTCTTTTGTGGGTGACGACGGGTCTAAAGACGTACGTACTTCTTGGACTCGGACTCCTCGTCGGAGGTGCTTTCCTCGCCGACAAGCTCTTCTTTCAAGTTCAAAGCCGGATCGGTCTATGGCTCGATCCTTGGTCGCCGGCGCACCTCGCCTACTCCAACCAACTGGCTTACGGATGGTTCTCCATCGCTGCGGGTGGCGTCACGGGCACGGGACTCGGTCTCGGTCATTCGGGCAACGTCCCTTTCATTACTTCCGACATGATCTTCGCCGCGGTTGCGGAAGAGTTGGGATTTCTCGGCGTGATCTTGGTGCTGTCGCTATTCGCTTGCTTCGTAGGCGAAGGATTTCGTATCGCGCAGCGCGCCTCGTCAGACTTCGTTCGTCTTACGGCGACTGGTCTCACCGCACTGATCGGTCTACAGGCATTCTTCATTATGGCTGGCGTCATGCGCCTACTACCCTTCACCGGCATTACGTTGCCCTTCATGGCCTACGGCGGTAGTTCGCTCTTCGCTAACTATCTTGTCGTGGCGTTGCTGCTTCGAATATCGGACGAGAACAACACCGAGAAACGCGGCGGTGAAATCGTCGCGGTGCACTTCACCTAGGCGTAGTAGTCGCGCAGCACGTCCTCGGCCACAAGGATCGGCGCCGGCACACTTTGGCGAAGTGCCAGCGAAAAGGCATCGCTGGTGCGACAGTCGAAGGTCATTCGACCCTTAGGCGTCATCAGATCCAACTCCGCGTAGAACACACCGCCTTCGTAGCGCACGACGCGCGCCGCTATGACCTCAGCTTGTAGGCGAGTCAGCATCGAGGTCATCAACTCATGGGTACTAGGACGGCGACCCTCGACGGCGCTGTGGGCGTGTTGGAGCGCGATGGCGTCGGGTAACGCAACGGGAATAGCGAGGTAGCGATAGGGCGTTTCTGCTTCAATAAGGTGCACGTGGGGCGACGGGTCCGTAAGGTCAAAGAGTACCGACTCGAAGTTCATCACTCGAAAGATCACGGCATCGGCGCTAGGCGATGAGCTCGTCGCATCGAGTTCGCTGGTGACACTCTCGTCGTTGA
>DAIQOO010000073.1:3744-8431 GCA_036787845.1 Acidimicrobiales bacterium | reverse complement strand
AAGAAGATCCATCGCCACGAGACGTAACTCGTCAACACTCCACCGAGCAAGAGTCCTAACGCGCCACCGCCGCCCGACATGGCGGCGTAGACGCCCATCGCACGGTTTCGTTCGCGCCCTTCGGCGAAGTTCGTCGCGATGAGCGACAACGCCGTAGGTGCCGCGATGGCACCACCTACGCCTTGTAAGCCTCGGGTCAGTATCAACCAGAGTTCGTTCGTCGCGAGTCCTCCTAGCAGTGACGCGACGGCAAAGAGCGCGATGCCAATCATGAACATCTTTCTCTTCCCATAAAGGTCACCGGTTCTGCCACCGAAGAGCAACAGCCCGCCGAAGGTGAGTGAGTACGCGGTGATCAGCCACTCCAGGTTGGCTAAAGAAAAGTGAAGTGCTTGGTGGATTGTTGGGATCGCGACGTTCACTACCGTCGCGTCGAGCACGATCATGAGCTGTGCACCAGAAATCACGGCGAGTGCGAGGCCAAGGTGCTTGCCTTCAGTGTTGCTGTGGGATAGTTCGGAAACTACTTCAGTTGACATGGGGGTTGTACTTTCTATTCGCTGTGATTAAGTGAGGGGTGGAAACGGCACCACGGCGTTGGAACCCGCGAACAATAGGGGCAAGATGACGTCGACGACGACCATCTCGACGTAGCGCTGGTCGGGAATTTCGCCTCGAATGAGGAGACTGTGCAGGACAAGCGCCGGGATGATCGAAATAATGATCCCGAAATTCTTGACCGGAGGGATCTCGCCACGCTCGACGGCACGATCGAGGATCTCGGTGAGCGTCGCGACGTGAGATCCTACGAGCCGCTCGCGAAAGACGTCTCTTAGTTCGGCGTCGTGGGGCAACGCGCTCACGAGTCCGATCATGACCTGGGTGTCCATCTTGCTTTCGTCCCTCGATGTCCACTGCGCCAACGCCATCAAGTCACTGCGGAGCGATCCGGTATTTGGCGTCGGACGCACTACCTTCTCGCACGTCAAGGCGTCAACAACTAGTTCGGCCTTACCGGACCAGCGGCGATAGATGGTGGCCTTGCCAGCCCCCGCACACGCCGCGATGGCGTCGACCGTAAGTCGGTCGTAGCCGATCTCGGCGAGCAGCTTGAGGGCGGCTGCTCGAAGCACTTCGTCTCGCGAGGCGTCAAGGTGTCGCCCGCCGTGGCGCTCGACGATCACTGGATCACTCACTGTCTCGGGAAGTTCGATAACCATTCCTAATACGATACCAAATAGTTTCGGAACGAGACCGTTCCGTCTCTATATTGAGGAAAATGCTCTAAATTAGTGGATTTCAGTCAGGATAATTCGACACCAAACACGCGGGGGCTCTTTAGAACCCGCAAAAATTAGCGCTCCACCGCTCCGGGATCGAAGTTCGTTGACGCACTTGATTGATGACGCAGCGCAATGGCGCGTGGTCAACCGCCTGTTGGAAAGACCTTCGCGTAGGCGATCGTCGACGAGGGAACTGTCACCGTGACGCTTTCGCCCCACTTTGTAAAGGTCGTCGCGGAACTTCCTACGGAGGTCGACACGGCCTCCTTAAGTGGCAGCGTCTTCTTGCCCGATGAAATCGTCAAAACACTCGTCGAGGAGGGCGTTGCACTTGTGGCCTTCGTCGTCCACTTTAGGTCGTAGCCGTTTGTCGACTTGTCCCTGGCGCTCAACAGATTGGTCCCCTTCGCAACGGGAAGCAACTGTGCAAAGGCCCCTGATGTCAAATTGGATTGAAAGGTGGTGTACTGCGTCGTGCCCATCTTCATAGAAATTGACGCGGTGCCGACCTTTTTTTGTTCCGTCGAGGTGAGGCCCATCAACGTGGTGAGTCCCGTGGCGCTGCCACTCAAGTACGCGTACGTCGGCGTAACCGTAATCGTGAAGGACTCCTTGCCCGAGACGTACGTCTCGGTGCCGCTCGTTCTTCCGATGTCGGCGATGACCGAACTGACGACACTTCCGGTGAGGGTCTTGACCTTTACGTGCACGCCTCTTTCCTTGGCGAGCGAGACTTTTGCAGCGGCGAGCACGGTCGTAACTGAGGGATTCGATATCGAACCTTGGGCCAAAAGAGGTGTGGCCAATACGAGTGCACCCGATAAAAGTGCCAGCGAGGAGAGTTTCAGTAAAGTACTTCGATTAATTGTCATAGGTCAAAGCCTAGGGGGAATTACCTTATTGCCTTAGTCAGCCGCTTCTTAGAAGCATTTGCGAGTGCTCTATCGACCGAGACCTAGAAGCACGCCGCCAGTTCAAAGAGCAACTGCTGGATGGTTCGAATGTCCTCGAGCAGGGCCCGATCACAGGCTTCAAGGCGTTCGTCGCTCAAGATGCCGTTCACGACCGCCATCGATCGAAGGCCGACTTGGAGGGTGCTCAGCCACGCCCACGCTTCGGCGTCATTCAAGAACTGCTCGTTCAACGTCATAATCGACAGTTCGGCGTTCGTGGCGATCTCGTTCTGGCGCGCCAGGGTAGAGAGTGGATCGTCATCGTCACTGCTCGGATTAATGGGTGCGAGCAACGCGACGTGCCAATCGTGCGTGGGATCTCGTTCTGCGGCGACGACGTGGGCGAAGATCTGTCGAATGACTTCACGACCAGCGTCGTTGAGGCGCACTTCCACGCGCCCGTCGCGACGTCGAATAAAGAGCTTTCCCGGCATTAGCCGTCTTGCTCCACCGTCGCCTGCAACCCCGCCACCTGCAACTTTACGCAGTACGACTCAGCACGCTCACGATGACCCGACCATACGATCGCTCGACCTTCGTGGTGCACCTTCAACATGAGCTGCGTGCACTTGCTGTTCGAATAGCCAAAGATTCTCTTGAACACGACGACGACGACCGTCATGGGTGTCACGGGATCATTCCACACCACCACGTTCCAGACTCGTTGCGTGACGACGGCGACCTCGCTTTGCACTTCGCTTTCGGTCGACGAGATCCGAAGGGGTTTCACCGAGGCCATGTCTCTAGTGTCGCAGACGACCGATCAAATTGGAAGTGGCGCCGCGTAGTCTGACTACGAACGCACCAAGGAGGACGCCGTGGTAGTCACGTGGTTTCACGACGCGTCGACGACACTGCGCCGACGCGCCAACGTCGCTATCCGTCGTTCGGCCGGACTCTCTCAAGGTCCACCCGATTTCTGTGACGACCCCAACGAGGCGTACAGCGTCGTTGACGGCGTGGCCCGAGTCGTGCACGGCGATCTTCCCTCAATGTTGATCGGCGGCGTCGGTTCGCTCTTTTTCCAGATGTTGCACCCCTACGCGATGGCCGGCGTCGCGCAGCATTCGCGCTATCAAGAAGACGCTCTCGGACGCTTGCTTTCGACCGCCAATTTTATTAACGCCACCACGTACGGATCAAAGTCATCGGCCGAAGCGGCCATTGCGCGCGTGCTCAACGTCCATCGCTTCGTACACGGCGTGGCCGACGACGGGACGCCCTACGACGCAAACGATCCCCATCTTTTGTTGTGGGTACACTGCGCCGAGATATCGATGTTTCTTCGCGCGTACCGTCGTTTTGGCCAACGCCCCTTAACTGACGACGACGCCGATCGCTACGTACTCGAGATGGCCCCTCTCGCCCACGACCTCGGACTCGACGACGCCCCTCGAACGGTCGAAGAACTCAACGCCACGTTGCGCAGCTTTCGCCCCGAACTGCGACTCAGCGCGGACGGTCAGATGGCGCGCGACTTCATCATCCACGGGGTCATAAAAACTCGATTGCAGCGAGGCGTGTTCCGTCTCATGGTGCTGAGCTCGTGGAGGTTGTTGGATCCGTGGGCGCAAGAGCTCTTAGACGTTCACCCCTCGGCGCTTCTCGATCACGCGATTATTCGTCCAGCCACGAGAGCAGTGTGCTTCTTCATGCGCCTCGCCGTGCCGCCGGCGCGACGTCAGGTGGCGATAGTGAGTCCTCCGTCGACCACGACAACTTGACCCGTCACGTAGGACGTGGTCACGAGCGCCAAGATGACGTCGGCCACGTCGTCCGGCGTACCAGTTCGTCGTAGTGGTGTGACGGACTGGACACGACCACGCACCTCTTCCCAGTTGGCCGTCCACGGGGTATCAATCAGCCCCGGCGCGACGGCGTTTACCCGGACGTCGGGACCGACGACTTTGGCCAACAGTGCCGTCATATGATTCATCGCCGCCTTCGACACGGCGTAAGGGATCGATGATCCCGTGGGACGAACCCCCGCGACCGAAGAGACGTTCACGATTGAGCCGCGGCTCTCACGCAACGCTGGCATCGCCGCGACGCAGAGCTGCCAGGTGCCAAAGACGTTGACGTCGAAGATCTCTCGCCACACCTCAACACTCGCCGCTTCGAGATCACGGTGGGCAATGACTTTGGTACGGCCGGCGTTGTTCACGAGCACGTCGAGATGACCACAGCGCTCGAGCACCGTCTGGATCAATCGCTCACAGTCCTTTGCGTCAGCGACGTCGGCTTGTACGTACAGTGATCGCGGCGTCGCACTGACCAAACGCTCTCCCGCATCGACGCTGTGCACGGAGTTAAAGACAACAACGTCACCCATCTCGGCGAATCGCTTCGCGGTCGCCTCACCAATACCACTGGTCGATCCAGTAACGAGTACGACGCGTTCGCTCACGCTCACGTGCGCCGCAGGCGCCACGAACCCGCCCAGTGCTGGCC
>DAIQOO010000073.1:0-3644 GCA_036787845.1 Acidimicrobiales bacterium | reverse complement strand
CATCGATTTTGATTGACGGCGTCGACACGAAACGGACGCCAGCGAACGAGTCCGTGCGACGCCGTCGCGTGTTCCACGTCGTCAACGGTGGGACGCGCGACGCGATCGGAAAAGGTCCACTCCCCGTCACCGATTCGATTGGGCCACGGGTAGAGAACTTGGCCTCGGCCGTGCGTGGGGACTTCATCCCCGGCAAATCCCTCAATCACGCTGACGCCGCCTTTGACGTAGGTTCGCAGCGTCGCGCCCACTTCGGTCACGACGGCGCGCTGATCCCCGTGGGCGATCGCGATCTGTTCTCCAGACGGCAGCATCAGTTGTGTTGCTCTCTTATCACTGCTACGTAACTTAGGACAGTTAGGGTTCATGGCATGCGAATCCTCCTTACGAACGACGACGGCGTCCTAGCGCCTGGCTTGGCGGTCCTCGCCCGACACATCACTCGCTGGATGGACGACGCGCCCACAGGAGAGGTTCGAGAAGCCATCATCGTCGCGCCGAACAAGAACTACTCGGGTATGTCATCGGCGGTCGGTGACGTCTTTGATCGTCCCACGGTCAAGTATCGACGTCACCGGATTGCCGGGGCCGAGTCCATTGTCGCCTACGGGCTCGAGGCTCCTCCGGCGCTGTGCGCCATTTTGGGCGCCCTGGGCAGTTTCGATTTCCAACCCGACGTGCTTATTTCCGGCATCAACGCTGGCGCCAACGTCGGGCGAAGTGTGTTGCACTCGGGCACCGTGGGCGCGGTGCTGACGGGCGCGCAGCTTGGCCTGTCGGGCATGGCGGTGTCGGTTCAGTGGGGTGACGACGTGCACTACGACACGGCGGGCGCCGTAGCGATTGAAGTACTCGACGAACTCTTTCGAGCACCGTCGCGCACGCTACTCAATCTCAACGTGCCGAACTTGCCCGGCTCAGCGCTCAAGGGCGTGCGTCGAGGTCGCATCTCCACCGCCGGCATCGTTAAGGCAGCCGGACCGCGCGCGGGTGGCGAGGCGCTCAGTGACGAGGGAGAGCTCCCCCTTCGCCTCGGTGCCGCGAGCCCCGAACTCGGTGACGTGAGCGACGAGGACGCCGACGAGGACGGCGCGCTCCTGGCCGCGGGTTACGCGTCACTCACCCCCCTTCGAGGTCCCCAGGAAGACAGTGATCCCGCCATTGATGAGTTAATGCACAAATCCCTCGAAGCAATAACGCGCCATCTCGAACGCCTGCGTTAGTCCTCGGGCGGCGTTCGACGTTGTTCTTTTAGACGGCCCCGAGCCTTCTTCTGATCTACGCGACGTATCTTCGCACCCTTGGTCGGTTTCGTCGCACGACGCGGTGTGCGCGGCGCGAGCGCCGAGCCAAGTTTGTCGGCGAGTTGCTCGAGCGCAGCGTTGCGATTTTGGCGTTGTGAGCGAAAGCGGCTCGCACTGGAGCGAACGACCGCACCGAGCGTCGCGACGAGTCGCTCTTTATCGAAGTCAGTGAGCACGTTGGAATCGAGCACGTGAAAGGAAACAACGACGCGCGTCAACGAACGGTTCGCGTGTTGCCCGCCCGGACCTCCCGAGGTCGTCACGCGCAGCGCGATCTCCTCAAAGGGGATTGTGAGACGCCGATTCAGCGTGAGCGATCCATCCTCGTTGACGATTGGCCCGCTCGTCATATCTATCGACCTTCGGGGAATCGCACCATGGCGAGTTGGGACGAGGAGCCCACAAGTTGATCGGCGTCGTCGAAGAGTTCGAGGCGCTCATCAACGAGTCCCTCGGCGACGACGACGGCCCACTGGCGAGCGCGCAGCCAATCACTGGTGGGTACCCGGCGAACGTATGAGGTGAGTTGCAACGTCGGCACCCATCCCGACGAACCCAGGGCAAACGTCGCCGGAGGCAACGCGTCACTCGCAAAGAGGAGACTCCACGGTCCCCACGACGCCTCGCCGTCGTCAAGGCGAATCCAACCTTTCGCTTCACCCCTCGTCGACACCTCGCCGTCCAACCAGCGCGTGCACGACGGGTCGAGGCGCTGTTCGATGACGTTACGAATGCTGATCTCGTCACCGCCAAAAGAGACCCGACACTCCTCGAGTGGCGCGACGTCGGGTGGCGTCGCGTCTTGGTAGCGCACGACGGTGTCGTCGTGCAGTGTGCCGAGCGTCACGAGGGACTCAGTCGCGAGCGCGTCTTCTTGAAACAGGGCGACGTACACGAACGACGCTCCACGTCCCACGCGACGCACGTCAACGTGCAACTGTGCCGGACCTACTTTGGGCGAGCTCACGTAATTGGTCGTTATCGCGGTGACGTGAAGGTGCGAGGCACCTTCGTCGCTCGCGCCGGCCAGGGCGCCGCTCGCCATCACGCACTGCAGATAGCCCCCGTGGGGGTGCTCCGCCACCGTGTACACCGGCGACAGGTTGACGTCGTATCGACCCTTGCCAACTGGTTCAACCGCCGCCGCGCCGCGCAGCGAGCGCCCTTCATCGGCTGCGTTCATTGGGCAACACTAACGGGCGAATTGACGCCAAAGGGTAGATTGGCAATGCGAAAGTGGCCGTCAATGAGAGCCGTTCCCCACTTCATCAACGGTGCACGTGTTGAACAGAGTGGTCGCTCGCCCGTCTTCAATCCCGCTACGGGCGAAGTCGCTGCCGAGGTACCTGTTCCTTCGCGCGCATTCATTGACGACGCGCTGAACGTCGCGATACCGGTTCCCGTCGCGGCGTACTCTTTTGTCGGTTGGAAGAACTCACTCTTTGGACACGCCCACACTTACGGTCCCGAAGGCTTTGCCTTCTACACCCGCGCCAAGGTAGTGACGACGCGCTGGCCCCGACCAACGGAGTCACAGATCGACCTCGGATTCCCAAGAACGAGCTAATTGTGTTGGTTCGAGTGATAACGCTGCGCCACCGATGAGTCCCAATGAGGTGACCTACTATCTCTGCTGTGAGGGGTGTCGTACGACGTTCCCTCAAGGACCGCAGCCCAGCGAGCCAGTCATTCGAGTGAGGACCATCAACGAGCGATGAGTAGACAGCACACCAGCGTGAGGGCGTACGGCATCTTGGTGCACGGCGAACGAGTCCTACTCGTTCGCTCCAGCAGTCCCCACATCAACCCACCACTTTGGTGGCTGCCGGGCGGCGGCATCGACTTCGCCGAATCTCCCGAAGAGACGTTATTGCGAGAGTTTCGTGAAGAGACGGGTCTCTCGATCAAGGACCCGGTACTAATCGACGTGGCGAGCGACGTTCGCCGACGTCCCAACGGCGACCGCATCCACACCGTGCGCGTGATCTACAGCGTCACGCTGGACGGGGGCGAACTGCGCGACGAAGCAGAAGGCACCACTGATCAGGTCCAATGGTTCGCGTTACGCGAACTCGACGACGTCAACGTCGCCGACTACGCACGGCGCACTATTCAAAGATCCTTGGCGAAGTAACGCCCCGGCATCTCGCGTTTTAAAAACTTGCCCGCGGGATTTCGCGGTAATGATTCACTAGTGAAGGCCACGCGCGAGGGGATCATGAACGCCGCGAGTCGCGTCGATAGAAACGCGCGCAGTTCGTCTTGACTGAGCGACATGCCAGGTCGCACCATCACCGCGCAGGCCACCTCTTCACCGAGGCGCTCATTTGGCAAACCAAA
>DAIQOO010000072.1:2527-8794 GCA_036787845.1 Acidimicrobiales bacterium | reverse complement strand
CCCTTGGGAAGTGGTGGCTCGAAAGAATCGCCGACTGACCAGTGATGACACGTGACGAGCATTGTAAGAAAGCGGATCGTGGAGTCGCGACGCTCGACAAATCTTCACAGACGCTTCACAGACTTGACGACTGAATCGCGACGGGTTTTTGGGCCGAGACTAAATCGTTTCCAACACGGCCACGCGTTTTGACACGCGGGAGTCATAGTAGTGAGCCTCGAACTCGACTGACGGCTCCCCTACCCTTTGCACAAACTCCAATGTAAGCAACCGTGTAAGCAAGCGCAAAATACCGAAAGACTCGTCAGCAAACTTCCCCGGATAACGAGTCCCCCCTCGGCAAACTGTGTGCGTGAAGGAGTAAGGCTAATGTCGCACCCTTAGCCGATACTGACTCCGTGGCCACAGCCTTCCTCGAGAACACCAGCACTTCGACGGTCGCTACGACCCAGGCCTACTCCTTCGCGATCGACCCCACTTCCGAGCAGACCAACGCGCTGCGTAGCCACATCGGTGGCTCACGTTTCGCCTACAACGCCCTGCTGGGCCTCGTCGCGGCCAACTGGGACGAGAACCGTGAGAGGAAGGCGGCCGGTCTCGAGGTGACGAAGGACGGCTACCTCTCCACCTCGCACTTCGGACTGCTCTACCTCTGGGCCGAGAAGCGCGACGAGCTGGCCCCGTGGTGGGGAGAGAACGGGGTCAGCACCTACAACGACGCCGCCCAGCGCCTGAGCAAGGCCTTCACCAACTTCCACCGGGGCCGGGCCAAGTTCCCCACCTTCAAGCGCCGTGGCCAAGATGGATCCGTGCGGTTCACGAACACGGCGGTGCGCCTCAGCGACGCTCACCACGTGCGCATCAGTCGGATCGGCGAGGTGAAAACCTACGAGTCCACCCGCAAACTCTACCGACACGTGAATCGCGGGACGGCCAAGATCATGGCGATGACGGTCTCCGAGCGTGGTGGCAAGTGGACCGTCGCCTTCACCGTCGAGGTCCAGCGGCGGGTTTGCGCCGCTCGCGCGCCAGAGAGGGTCATCGGCGTCGACGTCGGCCTCACTGCCCTTTACACCGGGGCCACTCCTGATGGCGAGCAGGTCCTTCACGTGGCCAACCCTCGCCACCTCCAACACTCCGAGAAGAAGTTGGCGCACGCGCAACGCATCGCCGCCCGGCGCCAGGGACCACGACCGGGACAGGCACCATCCAGCCGGTGGAAGAGGGCCAACACCCGGGTCCAGAAGATCCACTCAGGCGTGGCCAACGCGCGTCGCAACCTCATCCACGAGACCACGACGATGTTGGCCAAGGACTACGACGTCATCGTGGTTGAGGACCTGAACGTCGCGGGGATGTTGAAGAACCACTCACTCGCCAAGCACATCTCTGATGCGGCGTGGGGTGAGTTCACCCGCCAACTCGAGTACAAGACGAAGTGGTACGGATCGACGCTGGTGAAGGCCGGCCCGTTCTACCCGTCATCGAAAACCTGTAGTCAGTGTGGGACAGTGAAAGCCAAGCTGTCTCTTGACGAACGGATGTTTGGCTGTGAGGCCTGTGGTCTTGCAATCGACCGCGATGTGAACGCGGCCATCAACCTGGCCAGATTAGGCCTGCCGGGGACAAGTTCCGGTACTGGACGTGGAGGGGAGGTAAGACCGGTGGCATCCACTGACCCGGCTCACCCCGATGAAGCGTCAACCGACACGCCACCAGAATCGGGCGCGTAGGAGATACTTCGGTTCAGAACTGCAGTGGTGACGGTGCGGCTATTTGCCTTACTCCTTCGCCCACACAGTTTGCCGAGGGGGAACGAGTCAATAATTTCAAGGGAATCTGGACGACCACGCACGTGAGAACACGAACTCATTGTTGATGACATGCAGGGGGTCAGGGGTTCGAATTCCCTTACCTCCGCCAACGCCGCCTCCATTTTTAGATTCTCTAGCCGCCCAGAGTTACGTCTTGATTTTGGTACCATTCCAATGCCTGATGGAACTGGCCAATCTGAAAATCTGGCCACATTTCTTCTACTACATAAAAATCCGCGTAAATCGATTGAATTGGCAGAAACCCGCTTAATCTTCGCCCGCCGCCCCAACGAACGATCAAATCAATTCTCGAGATATCTGCGGAGGCAATTCCGTCAGTGAGATTGTCATCTGGACTAAAATTACCGTTCTTCAATGAGTAATTGAGATCCCAATTCCAGCCGTAATTGACGAGAAAATTTACCTTTATACGGCCTTTCCCGAATCTGGTTCGTTGAGTAAAGGGTAGGAGTTCTTTCGGAAATAACGGTGACTGAGTATTTCCAACTACTAGCAGATCCGCATCCCTTTTGTTCATTATCGTAACGGCGTCAACACACGTTTTTCGAAAGGCTTCTATCTGGACGAGTGGACGTTTCGTGTTATCGACAGTAAACCCGTAAAAGGTAATTTCTTTGATTCCTAATTCTAAGCACGCATCGTATAGTTGGATACCCGGTCGCAGCCCATGGTCGTAACCATCCTGTTTTTCAAGCCCATGGCTTTGAGCCCATCTCCTATTGCCATCCGGAATGATGCCAATGTGTTTAGGGAGTCGTTTATCGTTCGTCATAGCGGGCGCGGAACCTCTCGGGTCGAATGAGACACGCAGTCGAATTTAGTTGTTAGCGGCCACCTCCAATTCTGGCGCGTTGATGCACACCAGTTCAGGGATCTATGGAGCGCTGGGCACGAGCCGACGAAAGCGGATTGGGTTGACCTCGTAGGCGGCGCTCAGTGTGGCTTGTCGTTGTTCCCTGGTCGACCGCCAGGTCGCAACGCCCGGGTTCGCTCAGTAACGCCAGCACCGCGACGCGTTTAGGTGCGCTGAGTGCGTTGGGCGGACTGGGCCGAGGGGCTGGTTCCTTTGCGATCTCGCGACCAACAGTGTCGTAACTATTCAACGTACTCACCTGAGTAACTTCGTCTACAACGGTCAACGGACACTGCACAAATTCTCCAGTTTCACAGCGAACTTCGAAGCTGCTGCGGAATGACTCCTGGTATCGAACTCGAGTAACTCGTTCTATAGTGACAGACAAGAAGCCAAGACCCCGCTTCGTTCCAACTCCGTTAATGGCTGGAATCAAATAGGGAGCGACGCAATCTTGACTACGACTACGAAAGTTTTCAGCGTCGGCATAGATACTGCTGGAGTAGGTATCGCTTTGACACGACTAGCGGCGAACAGTCGTAACTCGCCTTCAGGCGCGGGCCGTTGATGACCGACTCGACAAAGAGCAACTATGGCTCAAACACTTTGAAGAATCGCAACGATGCCGAATCGCGCGCCTTTCTTAATCCGACACGCGGTGGATCGGCTGATCGTCTAGTAACAACCATTGCCCGAGGTCACGAAATTATCGCTACGGCGATCGCGCTAATTTTTTCCTTCGCGATCATGGGGCTGGCAATGGTCGCACTTGGTCTCTTAATTACTCATGTCCTCGCGCATGGTTCTATCGGCGTATGGGATCATCACGTGAGTTTGTGGTTCGATCGACATCGCAGCGCCCATTGGAACCGGGTCACTGGTGACATCACCGATATCGCCGACAAGTTCGAAATAGCGGGTGTCGCCGCGGTGCTCACCATCGTGCTCCTGTTTCGACGATGGGGACGACACGCGTTCCTGCTCCTCGCTGGTATCGCCATTGAACTTTCCGTTTTTCTTGCAGCTAACGCCATCGTCGCGAGACCACGGCCCGCAGTGATTCACTTAGGGGGAACGCCCTCGACCTACAGCTTTCCTTCGGGTCACACCGCGGCCACCTTCGCGCTGTACGGAGGCATTGCGCTCGTCGTTGCGGTGGCGACAAGTCGATGGTGGGCGCGCGTCCTCATGTGGACGTTCGCCTTCGCCTTGACGGCGGCGGTTGGGTTATCTCGGGTGTACCGGGGAGAGCATTACCCGAGTGACGTCATATCGGGCTTCCTCTTGGGCGTTGGATCACTCATGGCCGCCGTCTTCATAATTCGAGTAGTTGGCGTCTCTCGGGCCGTTCATGCGAAACCGGTGCAACAATCGACATTCGCTACCGCCGATTCACGGCTTGACGACGCGGGGCGATGAAGTCAATCGCGGTCATTGCCAACCGAAACAAAACGTTCGGCGGAGGCCTCGTTGAGTTGCGCAAGGATTTGGCCGAAAAGGGTTTCCCGACCCCCCTTTGGTATGAGGCATCAAAGAGCCGCAAAGTACCCGAACTCGCTCGTCGGGCGCTAAGGGAGGGCGCGGAACTTCTCTTCATTTGGGGCGGCGACGGCACAGTCCAGCGATGCGTCGACGCCGTGGCTGGCGAGGCGGTGGACCTAGCGATCTTGCCGGCCGGCACCGCCAACCTTTTGGCAAATAATTTGGAAATTCCGAAGGACGTGAGCGCCGCGGTCGACGTTGGTCTCTTTGGAGACCGGCGTCGATTAGATGTCGGCGTCCTGAACGGCGAGCGCTTCGCGGTGATGGCCGGAGTTGGTTACGACGCCATCATGATGCGCGATGCTGACGGTGAGCTAAAAGGTCACTTTGGCCGCCTGGCCTACGTGTGGACTGGTGTGCGCGCCACACACATGAATCCCCGCAAGATACAAATCGAGATTGACGGCGAGCCATGGTTCAAAGGAAAGGCGACGTGCGTGCTCCTTGGCCAGATGGGCACTTTGTCCGGGGGCATAGTCGCCTTCCCGGAAGCTCAACCCGATGACGGCCTGCTCGAGGTAGGGGTAGTAACGGCGGAGAGCGCCCTTCAGTGGGCGCGAGTACTTAGCCGAATGGTGGTCGACGATGCGAAACACTCGCCACTAACAAAAATGACACGAGCACGCAAGGTGCGCGTAAAACTTGATCGGCCAACGACGTACGAACTTGACGGCGGCGCGCGAAAAGCGACAAAGAAAATTCTTGCACGAATCGAGCGCGGCGCAATAACCGTCTGCGTTCCAAAGCAGAAGCAACCGTGAGTAGCGCTTCACTCGTTCCCGAAACCTGGGAGCTCACCGGTGACGACGCTTGGGAGGTTCTCAAGCGCACGGGTTGGGGCCGCCTAGCCAAAGATGCCTTCAAACGAATGCGCGTCGCGGATGGTTTCAGCCACGCCCGCTCGTTGGCGTTCCTGATGACGCTCGTCGCCATCGAAGGTTTGATTGGGCTTGTCGGTCTTGCAAGTGTCCTCCATAAGGGAAGAATCACCGCGATTATCGTCGCCACGGTTCGCGGGACCGTTCCTGGGCCGGCTGGGCGCGTACTCACCACCGCAGTCGTTCAGGCGCACCGTGTAGCCGGAGACCATCACTACGGTGCTCTCCTATTTGGAGTCCTCGGGGCACTCGTCGTAGCAACTACCGCTATGGGGCAACTCGAACGTGCACTCAATCGCATCTATGGCGTCGAGCAGGACCGCCCGACATTAAAGAAGTACGGGCTCGCTCTAATTTTCGCACTGAGCGTCGGCATCGTCGGCGCGGCGGCTTTTGTATGCCTGGCCATTGGCAAAGACCTTTTCATCTCCACAGATCACGGCATGCTCGCGTCGGTCTGGTCCGTAGCGCGCTGGCCCCTCGGAGTGGGCTTGATCGCGGTGAGTGTGACGGTGCTCTTTCGCTGGTCGCCACGACGGCGGCAGCCCCGTCTGTCATGGCTCGCCTTTGGCTCTGGCGTATCGGTGTTCTTGTGGGGACTGGTGACAATCGGACTGGGCCTCTTCTTCTCGTCAAGTTCGTCCTTTGGTTCGACGTATGGCCCGTTGGCTGGCGTAGTGGCGTTGCTCGTGTGGAGTCTGCTGTCGAGCATTTCACTTTTATACGGAGCCTCGTTGGCCGCCCAACTCGAGGCACTGAGAACGAGTGCCCCCGCGCCGCAGGACGAGCAAAAGGTGGTCGAGTCCGATCCGCAAAGCGACGCACAACGTGGGGAAGCCGTGGCTTCGTGAGCGCGAAAGACTCTCAGAACCCTTTGCTAACGGCAGACAAGTTGAGTGTTCGGGCACTTCGCGTCCTCGAAGGAGTCGTGGGCATTCCCGCGACCGAGAACAACCGAATAACGGTCTTGCGCAACGGATGCGAGATTTTTCCGGCGATGCTCGACGCCGTACGAGCCGCGGAGCACACTATCGACTTTCTAAAATGCGACGAGGAGATCAAGATGGTGATCTTCGATCCGGCTGTCGTTAAGACCCAGAACAGTCACTTTGACGATGATCTCGAGCGCAGCGTTCAAATTGATCCACGGCGTTGGAAA
>DAIQOO010000072.1:0-2427 GCA_036787845.1 Acidimicrobiales bacterium | reverse complement strand
CCTCCTCGCCAACGTCCTCAAGTCAATCGTCAATCGTGCGCGTCCCAACTTCGACCAACTCACAGGTTTCTCCGGACCGTCGTTTCCCTCGGGCCACGCCGTCGCCACCGCGGCGTGCTTGGCGGCGTTCGCCCTGGTTATCGGACGACACCGATCTCTCAAAGTGAGGGCGTTCCTCGCCGGTCTCGCCGTCGGTCTCGCCACCGGGATTGCGTGTGTCCGAGTCATGCTCGGCGTGCACTGGCTAACGGACGTGCTCGCAGGATTGGCTCTGGGGTGGGCGTGGTTCGCTCTCTGCTCCGTTGCTTTCGGCGGCTATCGACTTCGCTTCGGCGCTCCAGTCGAGACGGCGGAGAAAGTTATCGCACCAATCGTGCCGCGAACTTGAGCGGAGCCGTCTAACAGAGACGACGCGAGCTGATCAGGTTTGCTTTCGTTCGAGACTTTTCCGACATAGGAAACCCACTTCATCTGGTCAGTCCCCTCCTTTAATTGCTGCTCCGAGTCAAAGTTGACGGACCCAGTCGATCTGCTGAGCAGCTAACTCGGGATTGATCTCAAAAAGTAATTCTTTAACCATTGATCGAATGCTTTATCTGACCCGTGATGCGCTCGCTTTCTTGCTTCGGTATTTACAGCCCTCCCGTCGCGAAGAGCGCGATTGCCGCCGCCGCCATGATCGCGGCAGTGAGCCACCCCAGAATATTGGCGGTGAGACCGTTCACGTATTTACCCATGAGTCGCTGACTACTCGACACTCGCATAACGACAAAAAGAAAAGGCGCTGCAGCCACACCATTGATCACTGCCACCAAGACGAGCAGTCTGATTGGATTGACGTGCAAAAGACTGAATAACGTACCGCCAACTGTTCCCAAGGCGAGCAGGCCATAGAAGACCGGCGCTTGGCGAATCGAACGTGAAAAGCCCCATTCCTTACCGAGCAGGCCCGCCATGCCAACTGACCCCGACGCCGCGAGCACCGGGACTGCCAAGAGGCCACTCCCAATAAAGCCGAGAGCAAAGATCACACTCGCGAAGCGTCCAGCGAAGGGTCGGAGCGCTTTGGCGGCCTGCGCGGCGCTTTGAATATGGAGGATGTTGTGACCGTGGAGCGTCTGGGCAGTGGCCACGATGATCGCGAACATGACGATATTGGAGAACGCCATACCGGTAAACACGTCGAGGCGGCTCATTCGCTCTTTTCTACCAGCCTTGCGGCGACTCAAACGTTTGAGTGGTAGTGGCTTCGTGCCGCCTTCGGGTGCGTCGCGCATCTCCTCGATCCGATGAGCGCTTTGCCAGAAAAACAGATAGGGAGAGATCGTCGTGCCGAGCACCGCGACCAAGAGCGCTAGATACGTTTTGTTGAATTGAATGTGCGGCACGAAGGTGTGGGTAACGACCTGGCTCCATTGGTGCGTGACCAGCACCGCGACCACCAAGTACGCCAATAGTGGCGCGCAGAGAACTTTGAACACGAGGGCGATACGAGCGAACGATCCAAGGACCAAGAGCCACGTAATGGCCCCTCCCGCCACGAGTGCCCAGACCCACGTCGATCCAGCATGAAGAAGGTTCATGCCCGAGCCAATGGCGACCAAGTCGGCGGCGATGTTGAGGCAGTTCGCGACGATGAGGACGACGAGCAGTAGACCAAGGACGGCTCGACCCGTTCGATGGAAACGCTGGACGGCCAATTCGCCCAGCCCCGTGCCGGTCGCCAAGGCCGTTCGATCGCAGATTTCCTGAACCGCGAACATAAGAGGAAAGGTGAGTAAGGCGGTCCACACGAAACCCAAACCAAACTGTGCTCCGGCTTGGGAGTAGGTGGCAATCCCTGAGGGATCGTCGTCGGACGCTCCAGTCACCAATCCCGGGCCCATAGCCCGTAAGTACTGTCGCCAGATTGGTCCTTCGTACTCGGGCGTGAGATCGAATTCTGAACGGTGCCTGGACGAGGGTGCGGGCTTGACGTCCTTTCTTTTCGGACTCGAAGTGCGCTTAGGTTTGATCGCCATTCACTATCTCCAATGAACGAGAACTTCGGAGTCGCTCGAACTTAATCCATGCAGTACGTGTCTCTTCTGTCATTCAAAATATCAATCAATTCTCCGTCTACCAAGCTTTTAGCTGAACAGCGCTTCGCATTGACTGATCGACACCAACGAAACGTCACCGTGACGTAAGTCTCACTGAAGCGAGGTTCGTAGAAACTGTGGCCTCATATTTCCTAGAACGTGTTACGCTCGCTTTTAGGACGTCAAGACCCCGCTTCCTTCTCGCCTGGCAATCAGTCAGGGAGAACAGAAGAAGGTGTGAAGTGGGTCTTCCAGGAATGGTGCTCAGCGCTGTCGCGGCCGCAGTCGGTGCAATAATGTACTGGGCCGTCACCTATCAAGGTACGGGTTTTCGCCTCTCAACCGT
>DAIQOO010000071.1:5597-8863 GCA_036787845.1 Acidimicrobiales bacterium | reverse complement strand
AAGGCGCCCGCGAAGAAAGCCCCCGCCAGGAAGATCGCGGCGAAGAAAGCGACAGCGAAGAAAGTCGCGAAAAAGGCGCCCGCGAAGAAAGCCCAAAAAGGCCGCTGACCCCCGGATTAAGAGACCCGCCGCTCTCGAGCGGCGGGTCTCTTGGTTGCGTGTCAAATCGCCGGGTTCGAAGGAAGGTGCGAGAATGTCCAGCATGCAAAGCCAGGCCCAGTACGTGCTGCGAACCGTCGAGGAGCGAGGCGTGCGCTTCGTGCAACTCTGGTTCACCGACGTCCTCGGGCGTCACAAGGCCTTTCACGTCACGCCCGCCGAACTAGAAGACGCGCTCGACCAGGGAATGACCTTTGACGGCAGCGCGATCGACGGCTTCTCACGAACAACGGAATCTGATCTTTTAGCTCGACCCGACCTGACGACATTCCAACTACTCCCTTGGTACGAGCAGGGCTCTGGCGTGGCGCGCGTGTTCTGTGACATCGTCAACATCGACGGCACCGTCTTTGACGGTTGTCCCCGCCAGCAGCTGCGCCGAGTCCTCGACGCCGCCCGGGCCAAGGGCTTCACGTTCTTCGTCGCCCCCGAGATTGAGTACTTCTACTTCACCGATCTCGACCCCACGTTTGGACCCGTACCGATCGATCAAGGAAGCTACTTCGACTTATTGCCCGACGACACCGGCAGTCAACTCAGGCGCCAAACCGTCCTCACGCTCGAAGAGATGGGGATCGGCGTCGAGCACGCCCAACACGAAGACGCGCCGAGCCAGCACGAGATCGACTTGCGTTACACCGACGCACTGACGATGGCCGACACCGTGATGTCACTTCGTTACGTCGTCAAAGAACTCGCGCGTCAGTCCGGCGTCGCCGCCAGTTTCATGCCCAAGCCCCTCATCAACGTCCAGGGTTCGGGCATGCACACCCACCTCTCACTGTGGCGCGACGAGAAGAACGCCTTCATTGGAGAGCACACGTACGGGTTGAGCGATCTGGCGACGAAGTTCATCGCCGGACTCGTAAACCACGCCCCTGAGATCACGGCCGTCACCAACCAATGGGTGAACTCGTACAAGCGACTCGTGCCCGGTGCCGAAGCACCAGTCGGTGCTGCCTGGGCTCGCTACGACGCGGCGGCGCTCGTTCGCGTGCCGTCGGTGAAGCCCGGACGCATCGATTCAACCAGGGTCGAGTACCGCGCGCCCGACTCCGCGGCGAACCCCTATCTCGCCTTCGCCGTCATTCTGGCGGCCGGACTTAGGGGCGTCACCGGCAACTACGCGTTGCCGCGCGAAGGCGAACTCATGGCGCCTCTTCCCCAGTCTCTCGACGACGCGGTTGATCTCATGGAGAGTTCAACGCTGATGCACGAGACGCTCGGCAGTCACCTCGTCGAATGGTTCCTGCGCAACAAGCGCGCCGAATGGGACGCCTACCGGGGTCAAGTCACCCCATTCGAACTCGAACGGTACCTGCCCCTTCTGTGAGTATTGACGTCGTTCTCTGCGTTCCCTCGTGTGAAGGGCCAGTCCGCAAGGCCTTTGACGTGACCGGCGTGACGCCGGCGATCGCCACGTCCGCTCGGCTGAACGAAATCACCGCGCTCGAGCCAACGGGTGGCTTCTCGGGCGCCGTCATCAACGCGGCCGCTCTTCCTTTCAGTGAGGCGATGAGTCTCTGTCGTCAGTTGCGCCAACGAGAACGCGGCGTCGGCCCCATCATCTTGTTACTCGACCACTACCAGCTCGACGACTTGACCTTTCGTGAGGATCTCTTCGACGACTTCGTGGTGGGGCCATACGACGTGAGTGAACTGGCGACGAGGCTGCGCCACCGACTTCGCCGGGCTGGCAACGAGAGTGTGGCACCACGAATCGAACACGCGGAACTCTCCATGAACTTAGAGACGTACCAAGCGTCCATCGCTGGACGGGTGATGGACCTCACCTACATGGAGTACGAACTCCTGCGCTTTCTAGCTACGAATCCCAATCGCGTCTTCACGCGCGCGACGCTGCTGAGTCGAGTCTGGGGTTATGAGTACTACGGCGGTGCTCGCACCGTGGACGTGCACGTGCGTCGACTGCGCGCCAAGTTGGGCGAAGAGTACGCGCACCTCATTCAAACGGTGCGCTCGGTGGGCTACAAGTTCGGTACGTCGAACGAATTCAACGATTAACGCTCCGGTGCGTACGCCCAGAGTTCGACTTCGGCTTTGGCGCCGTAGGGAAGTTGCGCCACCGCGATAGCCGTTCGTGTTGGCAGTGGATCACTGAAATTCTCGAGCCACACTTCATTGCACGACGCAAAGTCCGACATGTCAAGAACGAACAACGAAGCTTTCACGACGGCGCTCAATGACACGCCCGCTTCATTGAGTACTGACGCTGCGTTCACCAACGCTTGACGTAACTGGTCGGCCGTGCCGCCCTCGACAAAGGTGGTGGTCTCCTTGTGGGGTAGTACACCCAGTTGACCAGAGATGATGACGAAGTCGCCCGCGCGACGCCACGTCGAATAGGGACGCTGTGGACTCACGAGGGTTAGCTAAAGGAGTTGCCGCACCCACAGGTGCGCGTGGCGTTGGGATTCGTGATGTGAAATCCCGCGCCCTGGAGACCGTCGGTGAAGTCGAGCGACGCGCCGCTCAAGAGCTCAGCACTTTGTGGATCAACGACTACGTTGACGTCGCCAAAGGCGCTTACTACGTCGTCGTCGGCGACCTCGGAGTCGAAGTACATGTCGTAGTTAAAGCCCGAGCAGCCACCAGACTTCACGGCGACGCGCAGCGCTAAAGGCTCGTCGGCGCCCGCGGCGGCGATGAGCTCGGCAACTTTGATGATCGCCGTGTCAGTCAGCGTGAGCGGCTCAGTTACCTTGGCGGTCAAGTTCACGTTGGTTGTCGTCATAATCGACTCAGCTCCTTAAGAATTCCTTGCTTCCATGGTAGCGAAGGAATTCGCAAATGAACACCCCCGGCGCTCAGGTGCGCGGTGCGCGCTCTCCATCAAATCCCTCGTCACCGGCGGTAAGGATGACAATCTTCCCATCGCGCTCGACGATTTGAGGTTCAGTACGGGGAATCGTGGCCAAAGACCGGGCGTAGTTGAGCACCTCTTGCGCGTTTTCGAACGAAGCAATCGCCTCAAGGTTTCGAACCGTGGGGAACATCATCTCGAACTCCCCGCGCGCGTGTGCCAGCAGCGCGTCGTGGGGGCGAAGCCACTGGTCGGCGACGGTCTCGCCCGCGTCGTGCGTGGC
>DAIQOO010000071.1:0-5497 GCA_036787845.1 Acidimicrobiales bacterium | reverse complement strand
GGTCGCCCCGCCGGGCTCTTCACGTGGCTGGCAGTTGGACTCGTGGTCGTCGTCGTCGCGGTACTCGTCATCATCAAGGTCGCCGGTGGCGGCACCACGGGTTCAGGTTCGACAGCGTTCCAGCCGACCGATCCCACGACGCTTAGCGAGCTGACGACGATTCCCGCGTCGGTCTTCAACACCGTCGGTGTCACGTCGCCCGTCGCCCAAGTCACGGCACCACAAGCCGTCAAAGGCCAACCTCTCTTGACCGCCGCCAGCACCTCGGGCAAGAAGTCGCCGGAAGTTCTCTACATCGGAGCAGAGTACTGCCCCTTCTGTGCCGCGGAACGCTGGTCGACGATTATTGCGTTGAGTCGATTCGGCACGTGGAGCGGGCTAGGCAATATGTCGAGTTCGAACGTCTCGCCCGAGGTGTTCCTCAACACGCCGACCTTCACGTTCGCCCGCGCCACCCTTACGTCGAAGTACGTCGCCTTTAGGGGCGTCGAAGAGTTCAAGAACTACGTCGATCCCGCGACCAACTACTACGCGGCATTCCAAAAGCCCACCGCCCAAGAGACCGCGTTGATTGTCAAGTACGACGGGCCCAAGTACATCAAGGGTCTCACTTCCAGTCAGAAGGAATCGATCCCCTTCATCACCTTCGCCAATCAATTCCTCGTAGCTGGCGCGAGCTACAGCCCAACAACACTTTCTGGTTCAACGCGTGCCGATATCGCCGCCGCTCTCAGTAACGCGACGAGCCCAGTGACTCAAGCCCTCATCGCTTCGGCGAACTACCAAACTGCGGCGATCTGTTCCTTTACCCACCAACAGCCCGGCAGCGTCTGTCTGAGTTCTGGCGTGAAAGCGGCCGACAAGGTAATGGGTCTTAAGTGATCGACGCGGAACTTCGTGTTCCGCGATGGGCTGAGTTCGCCACTTTATTGCTAAGTCTCATTGGGCTCGGTCTGTCGATCTATTTGACGATCACGCACTTTGCGCCCCAGGCGCTCGTGTGCACCAACTCCGGCGTCATCAACTGCGCCAAAGTCACGACCTCCCCACAGTCCTACGTCTTTGGCATTCCGGTCGCCATCGTGGGGTTGGCGACCTACACGGTCTTGACTGCTCTCAACTCACCCTGGGCGTGGCACGCGAAACAACGTTGGGTGCACGTAGCGCGCTTCGACCTCGTCGTGCTCTCGATGTGCTTTGTTTTGTGGCTTATCTACGCCGAAGTGATTCTGATTGGCAGCATCTGCCTCTACTGCACGGGCGTGCACCTCACGACGTTCTTGCTGCTCATTGTGTTGACGATGGTCAGTCCCACCCAGTTGGGGTGGACGTCGTCACGCTCTAGTGAGTGAGCGACGCTCGAACTCATTGAGTCCACCCCAAATACCGTAGGACTCGTGGCGCTCGAGTGCGGCTTGCAAGCACTCGTCGCGAACTGCACAGCCAGCGCAAATTCGCTTGGCGAGTTGTTCGCGCCCTAGTCGATCCTCTTTGCGCTCGGTGGTGTCCGCAGAATAAAAGAGCGAACCTTCGCTATCACGACAAGCCGCGGCGTTCGACCAATCCAACGACGTAATCGCCATGCCGGTCCCCCCCGTCATCGCCCAGACACGCAGACTAATCACTAGGTGGCGTCTCGCACAAGAAAATATTTGGAACGTGCGCCACCGGCTCGAAAGAGAGCAAATAGCCGCTCCGCTACGCTCTACCTCGTGGCTACCGTTCTTCTCGCCAGTGATCTGGCCTCTCTTCGACGTGAACTCGAGACTATGTTGTCGGGTCCCGACATTGACATCGAAGAGGCGTCCAGCGGCGTTGAAACCATCGAACTCGTAAAAGCAGGCGGAGTAGACCTCGTCATCGTGGACCTACAAATCGGATCCATGGGCGGGATGGCTATCACGATGGAACTGCACAACCTCGAGTCCTACGGCGGCGCCGATCCAGTGTCGGTGCTGATGTTGCTCGATCGTCGCCCCGACGTTTTTCTTGCACGACGCTCTGGCGCCGACGGCTTCGTCGTCAAACCACTCGACCCCCAACGGATGCGCAGCGCCGTGCGCGCGCTCCTTCGTGGTGAGAGTTACGAGGACCAGTCGTTGCGACCCGCGACCGTCCGCGTTGGTAGTACCGACCTTCGATGAGCGATTCGAAGCCTCCCCCTACTGGCCTCGCTCGAATTCGCGCGCGCCTTGCGGGTCACGAAGTCAATCGGGCCCCTTCACCCGAAGCCGCCGCCATTCACGCTCGGGTCGACCAGCTAAGCGAACTCGAACTTCGTGACGTGATGACGCCGCGAGTCGACGTCGCGTTTCTCACGTTTCCCGTTACCTCCGAAGCCATCGCCGAGGCGGTGCGCGACACGGGGCACTCGTGTTTTCCCGTCGTGAGCGACGACCTCGACGACGTGCTTGGCGTGATCTTCGTTAACGACCTCTTTCGTAGTTCCACATTGAAGCGCGCGATCGGTGTCTCATTCCCCACGACCGACGAAATCGCGCGAAAGATTCGTCGCCCACTCATGCTGCCCGAGACCTTCGACCTCCTCGAGAGTATGAGTGAGATGCGCAAGCAGCACCGCACGTTCGCGCTCGTGTTGGATGAACACGGTGGCGTCGCGGGCGTCGTGTCCATTCGCGACATTCTCGAACAGTTAGTGGGCGATCTCAACGACGAGTTCGACGAGGACGAAGAGCCAACTATCGTGCGAATCCGCCAGGACCGATGGCTCGTCGACGGCCAGACCCACGTTGACCGCGTCGAAGAGGAGTTGGGACTCGAGGTCCCCGAGGGTGAGTACGTCACTATTGCGGGATTCGTCCTCGACCTCGCCGGTGAAATACCCACGTCGGGCACGACCTACACGTATGACGATTGGACGTTTCGGGTGCAGTCCGTGGAGAAGCGAAGGATCAGTGAACTCGTCATCGAGTATCACGCACCAAGCGAACCCCAACTGCCTGACACGATGTAGTCTTTCTCGCCTTCTCCTTGTAACGACTAGGATTATCGGGCTGCGAGGGAACTCGCTGCGGGCTGTAGCGCAGCTTGGTAGCGCGCTGCGTTCGGGACGCAGAGGTCCCGGGTTCAAATCCCGGCAGCCCGACCACCACAGGAGTACCAGGTGACAAGTAGTGCAGGCCCCCATCGTCTAGCGGCCTAGGACACCACCCTTTCAAGGTGGCGGCACGGGTTCGAATCCCGTTGGGGGTGCCACGTGTGGTTGACCCCACCGTCCACCTCCGGGCCAGCTGTTCAGGCGCCTACTTACTCTCGTTAAATCGGACGATCTTCTCTCGCGTTTTGTGTCCTGGCCCGCCAACTGGTCTTCGGCTGAGCCCTGAATCGCGACAGGAAAGCAAAGACCCCCCTCGCGAAAGGGGGTTCTTTGCTAATCCTTAGCGAGGACTTTCGTTAGCGCTGGTTGTACCTCACCGAAGTGCGCTCCCCATGAAGAAACACAATGGTGAAGGTGTGGACGCCGCGGGGAGTGGTCGCGGCCACCGTCACGCGAATCGTGAGGACGTGACCCGTGTCGTGAAGCACGCCAACCCTCGTACCACCAACGTTGCTGAAGATTCGCGGCTGGCCGTAGAAGCCCGCACCAATAATGGTGGTGATTAGGGACCTACCAGTCCATACGGCTGATCCCATCCGGATCGCTTTCGGGCTCGTAACGCTGTGGCCGGTGAAGGTCACCGTCGTGGCCGAGGAGTGGGCCACGAGGTAGTTGGCGTCGGCCGCCTTGGTGACCGTGACCGTGCACGTTCCGGCCTTGTTCGCGCGGAGCGCGATCCCGGAGATCGAGCATTCCGCGGTGCCGACGTTCGTCACCGCGTAACTAACTGCACCGGTGCCCGAACCGCCCTTTGAAGTGAGCGTCAGACTGGTTCCCGCGATACCGCTGGTGCTCGTCAGGGTGAGGGTCACTTGGGTCTTGTGACCGGTGGCGCTAACGGTGAAGGTCACCGTCGTGGCCGAGGAGCTGGCCACGAGGTAGTTGGCGTCGGCCGCCTTGGTGGCCGTGACCGTGCACGTTCCGGCTGTGGTCGCGCTGAGTGCGGTCCCGGAGATCGAGCATCCCGCGGTGCCGACGTTCGTCACCGCGTAACTCACTGCCCCGGTGCCCGAACCACCCTTTGAGGTGAGCGTCAGGTTGTTTCCCACGATGCCTTTGGTGCTGGTCAGGGTGAGGGGCGCCTGGGTCTTTTGAACCGTGGCGGCGCTAACTTTAATGCTCTGTTGGACCTGGAGAGCCGCGGCGTAAGTGCTGTTGCCGGCGTCGTTAAAGTCCACCCGGCAGGTGCCAACTCCGGTGAAGCTCACCTTGCCCGCAGTGATCGAGCAGCCCTTCGAGGCGTGGTCGAGGGTGATAACGACCTGGTCGCCCGAGGTGGCCGTCGCGCTGGGTGTGTACGAACCGCCCACGCTACCGGCGGCGGGCACCGTACTGGCGGTAATGGTGTTGGCCGTTGTGCCCGCCGCCGAAGCGGGGGACGCAGAAATAAATGTCAAACCGGCGAGGACCAGAACTGATGTTGCCCCCAGCGCCAGCGCTGAACGAATCGAGCGGATGGCCCTGTTGCTATTTAAACCATTCATGACTTACCCATGCTTTCTTCAACTTGCCTGACTAACTGTCAAGTGAGAAGGGCGCCTTGTCTGGACGTCTGAAACATAATTTTACCGTAAGAACATGTTGATTACTCGTCAGTACGCGCGTCAGCTCCACAGGCGGCCGTTCCGTCTACTGGCGATGGTTCCGACCCTTAAACCACCGATCCGGTCCTTGTCTGGATTAGAGGACTTATTGGGGAAGTTTCTACCGTCACACCGTTTTCTAAAGCAATAGCTCGTTTCCGAAGAGTTCTCGAAGGGTTCCCACAGCGGATCTTAAAGTTGGGCCCGTACGGTCGTAGGTGAGCTACTTGCTCATCCAGTAATTGGAAACTATCCGTAGTAGGGAGTCATTATGAAGAACACCATTATCAGAGGATTAGTTGGCGTTGCTCTCACGGGCGCCATGGTCACCGGCCCGGTGTTACTCGCCGGAGCGGACACCACCACGACGACTGTTAGTTCAACAACTACTAGCGCGAGTGCTGCGTGGCACGCTCAACTAAAGGTCATTGACCAGACGTTCGTGGCGGCGGTACAAAAGGCGAGGGCCGCCTATAAGTTGGCCGTTGCAACCACGGTGACCCAGGCTAAGAGGGAAGCTGCTCGCGTGGCGCTGAAGAGTGCGTTCGCGACCGCTGAAGCGACGTACAAGGCCGCAATCAACGCTCCTGGAGCCACCGATGCAGCTAAGAGTGCTGCTCTAGACGCCCGGACCTTGGCTCGTTCAACGGCTTTGAAGACGTACACCGCAGCCGTGAAGGGTTCAGTCTCAACGTCGGCCAAAATGGCGGCGCGCACGACCCTGCAGTCAGCCATCGATGCGGCGCAGAGTGCTCGCGCCGCCGCGATTACGGCACTTGGGGCCAATCCGCAAAAG
>DAIQOO010000070.1:0-8907 GCA_036787845.1 Acidimicrobiales bacterium | reverse complement strand
TGGTGCACGGCGAAGATATTCGTCGACCACTGGGTTTACAACATCGCACGCCAGAGCAAGCTCTCGTCGCGGTGGCGGACAGTTGGAAGAACTCGAATCTGCTGATCGGTGCCAAACGGCGAATCACCGGGCTGCGCCTACGCGCTACCGACACTGAATGGTCACACGGCGATGGTCCTGAAGTCTCGGGTCCATTAAGTTGCTTGGTGATGGCAATGGTCGGACGTAAAGGAGCACACGCTGACCTCAGCGGCGACGGCGTCTCACTTCTTGCCACTCGCCCCTAAGCCTCAACGAGGTGTCGTCGCCTTGGACGCGGTTGCACGGGGCGCCACCTTGCAACTTCTCTCCGAGCTCTCTGACGATCAGTTGGAAGAGAAGCTCGGAGGAGCACCCTGGGCCGATGGCACGATCGCAGGAGTCCTTGGCGTAAACGCTGACCATGGACGTGGACACTGGAAGTGGGTCACCGAAGCTGGCTTGCTCGAAGGCGTTCATTGACCTGAGAGATCAATTTTTGTCGTGCTATCAGTTCGATGAGCACGAAGGTGGCGTCAAGGGAACCTTCATCGCAGCATCGTGACCACACACTCGTCACTGCTCCTCGCGGCGGTTTGAAGAGACATCATGAAGTCGAACGGGAGATCGATGAGTTAACTACAGTTCGTCGGTGACTGGCAAATTCCTGTGTCGTAGATTGCGAACAACAATTCGAGCCCCGAGTACCGCCATGAACGTCATCAATCCGAATTCACCCAAAGTGAAAGAGGCACCCGTTGGTGGGCCAAAGCCGTACCCAAGGCTTGTATGAATCGACACGATTAGCCCCACGTAGCCAAGAATGAAAACGACCATCATGGAAGACAGCGCTACCAAAGCGAGTCGAACCAGTCGCAGGGCAAAATCAGAGAAGTCAATGCGTCGAACGAGTGCTGCAAGCGCGATGGTGAGGGCTACTAGAGCAATTGGAATACATCCGTAAACAATATTTGTCTCCAGCCTCAGACTCTGGAGAGGATTCGTCCAAATCCAGTCGATGGTGTTCGCGAGTATGTTTGCGGCTCCCGCGATCTGCTTTATTGCTTGGCCCGGGTGTGCCCAATCAATCCCTGCGCTGGAGATGACGTATCGCAACATGCTTTGGATTGAAAGAGTTAGGAATGCCACTAACAAGACGATCAAGGAGAGGGGACCGATCGTTCCCTTCACTTTTCGGATGAAGAGACGTCGAACCGCGATCCACAAGAGCGCGCAAAAGATTGAGACGATCAGAACAACGAGAATCCCAGCCGCAACCGTGATGACACCCGTCCAGATGGTCACCGCGACGGAGGCGGGACCGCCGGGGTAACCATTCCAGTTCAACATTCCGACCGACCAAAAGTTGAGGGCTATCGCCGTAAAGATCGAAGAGATGACGAAAATCGTGGCAACGGCGACTTGACCCTGATCTTCTGGAATGCCAACAGGTGAAACGACCCCAACGTCTCGAAGTCGAGTCACCAGACCCTTGTGGACGATATTGAAGGTACGCCTCATACTCCGAGGAGTGACGGCCAAATCTTGTTCCATTAAATCCACAAACTCTGCCCCGTAACGCGTACGCCACGTAGACGGATACCACTTGGCGAGGCGTTGAGCACGTCGCGACGCTGCAAAGAAATTTCTCACGCGAATGACCAACCGTTTCTTAGTCGCGCTTGACCCACGCTGATGACTCGTTGTTGAGCGGCAAGGTACTCTGAAAGTACTGTCACGCCAGTCGCGCTCAAGCGATACGGACGGCGCCGATCATCAGTGTCCAGAGCCTCAATTAATCCCTGACCCTCAAGGCGCGCCAATGCCTCATAGAGAGTGCCGGGTGCAAGTTTCACGCCGGCGAACTCGTCAACATCCTTGACGAGGGCGTAACCATGCTTTTCACCTCCCGCGAGACTCGACAGGATCAAGATGGAAGCGCCGGCATTCCTGCCGAGACCTTCGAGAGGACCGCGAGGTTTGCTCATCCGGACACTATATATCGGTTACCGATGTATTGCCAACCGATCTATGACAGACGCCTTCAAAGGGCGGAGAATTACATTTCCGCAAGATCCAGCGCCAGGCGAGCTAGGGCGCCTGGCGTTCGATGACCCCACCAGAAGAGATCCTTGCCGTCGATGAATCGTGTCGGTGCAACGCTCTCGAGTTCACGGCGTTGCCGTTCGCCAAAGGGGTACGGCTCGCTGGGCGCGAGGACGATATCGGGATGACGACGCGCGACCTCTTCGAGATCCGTCTCGGGATAGGGTCCTTCGTCATCGAAGATGGTGGCGACGCCTAGATGCGCCAGGAGTGACGCGCCGTACGTCGGCGTACCGAGCGCCATCCAGGGATGACGCCAGATAGGAATGAAGGCCCGCACTCGAATTGGCATCGGATCGCCGAGGTCAATCGGATCCCACGTCGCCCCGACGCGAAGAGCCATCGCCGCCATCATTGGATTGACGTCGAGTAATGACCTCACGTGGAGAACGTGCACGTCGACGCCACGCTTGACGAGCGCGTCATAGTCCTCTCGTCGATTTTCTTCCCTGTCCACCACGACAAGGTCGGGATGAAGTTCGACGACGCGCTCAATATCAGGATTCTTCGTTCCGCCGACGTGTTCGATATCGTCTCGCTCGCAGAACCGTGTGCACGCGATGGGCGTTCGTTCCCACGCCGAGAGGGTCTCGGTCACCGACGGGACGAGACTCACGATTCTCATCAGTCCATCATGGACGTTGTGCGGCGATGACCTCTAGGTTGTGGTGCCCGAGAACGTGAAATCTAGAGATTCTGCTCGAACTCTTCGAGGACGGCGACGCGATCTTCCTTCGGGGGCATCTTGTAATACGGATTCTTTTTGGCCCAGTAGAAGGTCATCGGAATCAGGCCGAGTGCCATCGCGCCGAGGCCCACCCAAAGGGTCGGCGCGTTCAGTCCTGGGATCGCCTTTACGAATAGATACGCCATGAACACTGCGCCCACAAGGGGCCAGAGCCCCATGAAGATGAAGTTCGTTACCGAACGAAACAGTTGCTTGCGGTATAGCACCACGACCGCGAGGCCGGCCAAAGAGTAGTAAATGCAGATCTGTAGACCAATGGCGTTGATCGCGTCAGTGAGGATCTTGCTGATCGAGCCAATGGACTGTGAACCAATGAAGAGCGCGAGTGAAATCACCGTCACGACGCCCGTCGCGACGAGGGGCGTCTTGCGCGTGGGGTGCACGGTGCCAAATCGCTTAGGCAGCGTGTTGTCACGGCCCATGGCGAACATAGTGCGCGTGACTTGAATGAGCGTGGTCTCGAGCGTCGCGACGGTTGAGAGCACGACGGCGAGCACAATGAATTTACCCCCGGTGCCGTGCCAGACCTGTTGGCCGAGAACGCTCAGCACGTTGGCGGGGTTATTGGAGATCTGGCTCGCGGTGAGCACCAAGTTGATGGCGATGGTAAAGACCTCGAAGAGTGCGAAGACGATGAGGATACCGATGATGGCGCCAAGACCCGGTGTCTTCTTCGCACTCTTGGTCTCTTCGTTCAGATTCGCCGTGACGTCCCAGCCCCAGTAGTAGAACGCGGCGACGAGGGCGCCCGAAACGAATCCCGACTGACCATGGAAGATGCCCGGCGAGAACCAGTGCCACGAGAAATTGTTGACGTGGTGCCCGTGAAAGATAGCCAGACCGGCGAAGAGCAAGAGTATGAAGAGCTCGACTGTCGTCATCACGATCTGTACTTTCACCGTGATCATCACGCCAGCCGCGACCGCGGCGACCATCAGCAGGAAGAAGACAGCTCCCACCATGGTGACTTCGCCGGTGTTATTCGCCGCACCGTTCGAAAAGAGGCCAAGAACATTCGCGCCCGCCGGCACGGTCGCTGCCACCATGAAGATCAATGCCGACACGATTAGTGCCCAACCAGAAAGAAAACCGAGAGCCGGGTGCAGCGCACGACGGACCCACGAATAACTCGCGCCAGCGTTCGTCTCTACCCGCCCGAGATAGCTGAAGGCGAAGACGATGCCGAACATCGCGATGCCGCAGTAGAGCAACGCCGCTGCGCCACCCAGCACCACGGCGCCGAACAACACCGCCGTCGTTGCGGCGATGGAGTAGCCCGGTGCCACGCCCGCCACACCCATAATCACCGAGTCAAAGAGTCCGAGAACGCCGTGGCGAAGTTCGTTCTCCGACGAGTCAGCCGAAGGCGTCTCCAGGGTGTCAGTCATCGCACAGCTCCTTTGTGGGTATCACCTTCGTCAATAAATATGGTCCCGAAATGTAACACGCACACTCCGAGTTGAACGACGACATAGTAGGCGAAGTCGGCGCAGCACCTCGGACACGAAAGGGTCAATTTCATGCTTTCATCAATATCGCCGCTCACGCGGGCCGTCGTTGGGCAAAAGAGACCCCCGAGAGCGGGCCGGTAACGTTGTCAAAGTGACTGTCGAGTCGGGCTCTAGTGAGTTCGGCGCAAAGTCTGTCTGAGTTGACCTTCATGAGTATCCCCATCGACTAACGAGAGAACCAAGAACTTGCCACTCCTCCAACGCTTCGATGACGAGACGATGCCGTCGATCACCTCGAAAGAGATCAAACATCGATGGATTGACTTCCATCGCCAGATTCGATTGATGTCGGGAACGCGTCTTCAGCGCACCGCCGGCAGGATTCTCGGCGAAGACACGTTCCGCTACAAGTTGGCTCGGTTCATCTTTCGCCCGATCCTGAAGGTCCTTCGTGGACGGCGAAAGAGAGCCGCCAGAAAAGTCATTGTCGCCACTGCTACGGGGGCGACGAAGATTTTCCCCGTCAACTATCGCCCGCGTTCCATCGACTACGAACTCGAACTTGCTTCAATTGACTTCGACGCCAGCGACGTCACCATCATTGAGCTGGACGAGAACGCCTTGCCCAGCGATCTCATTGCACTGCTGAGCAAGACCCTGAACGAGACCACGGCCGAATGGCTCTTTCTCTGCGACGCAACCCTGAGCGACGAGAGCCGCCGCTTCAGCGTCGCGGCGCTGTTGAAGGAGGCGGCCCACGGCGACGACGTCGTGTTCGCCGACGAGTCGGGAACAAACGACTTCGCGCCGATATTTAAGAGCCCAACCATTGGACCTCACACGCTCCTCAGCTACAACACGGTGGGTCGTCCCGCACTACTTCGCGTCGAGACCCTCTTTAGAGTCGGGTGCTTCTCGGCTGACGCAGGATGGGCCTTCGAGCACGACGCCTACCTACGCCTAAGTGAAGCGAAGGCGAAATTTCGCCACGTGGCGCGAGTGTTGCCAGCCGGTCGTCCCGCGAGCAGTTTTGACCCCGAGCGACTCAACGACGACACCATCCGCGTCGTGCAGGCCTCCCTCCATCGTCGGGAATGGCGTGGCACCGTCACTGCTCGAGATCATCCGGGCCTCGTTCGATGGTCGCTCGAGGTGCCGACGCCCGCGCCCACGATTAACATCATCATTCCCACTCGCGATCGCGTCGATCTTGTTCGCCAGTGCATCACGTCGGTCGAAGAGAAGTCGACGTACGCGAACTACGACATCATCATTCTCGACAATGACTCGGTAAAACCCGAGACGCTCGACTACTTTGCGTCAACAAAGTACCGCGTCGTGCCCTGCCCGGGACCGTTTAATTATGCGAAAATCGTCAACCGAGGTGTCAATCACTCTGATGCGGACTTTGTCGTGACACTCAACAACGACACCATTGTCGTCACCCCTGACTGGCTCGAACAGATGGTGGCGCTAGCTTCACTGCCTGACGTCGGCATCGTCGGCGCCTGTTTGCTCGACGAAGAGGGACGACGTGAGCACGAAAGCATCGTCATTTCGCCCTATCCCCAACACCTGCGCACCGACTCGAACTACCCCAACGTCGACTACTTCTCACTCGCCACCAAAGACGTCGCTGCCGTCACGGGCGCCGTACAGATGGTGGAGCGAGCGTTCTGGCAGTCGCTAGGGGGCATGGACGAACAGCTCGCAGTCGTCATGAACGACGTGGACATTTGCCTTCGTAGTCAGATGGAAGATAGGTACGTCGTCTACACGCCCGACGTGCAGTTGCACCACCACGTGGGATCCTCGCGCGGTGACCTCGACCCGATGGACGACCGTGACCGATTCATTCGCCGCTGGGACATTTTTGGTTCGTTTCGCGATCCCTACTTTCCCGAGTCGCTGCTGCTCTTGGGAGAGAAAATGTTCTACTACGTGCGCTAGAACGGTCCCGACGTGACCAAGTCACCCTTGTAGCCTAAGAACGTGAATTCGACCGGGGCCCGATTGGCCGCCTTCTATCGTCGGCTTCCCGCTTCAACAATTCCCCTCGCGCTCATCGTCTTGGTGGTGCTGATCGCTAACGCGATGTTCGTGTTGCGACTGGCGAACAATGACCCCATTTCGTGGACGGCGGGCGTGTCGCACTACCTCTGTCGGGTGTCGTGTGGACGTCCGGCGATTGACCCCAACGTGGGCTACATCACCCAAGCGCTTGGTCACCAGGCTGCCATCGACCTCTTGCACGGACACTGGCCGTGGTGGAACTACTTCCAAGGTCTGGGTCAACCACTCGTCGGCGAGATGCAGTCAGCGGCACTCTTTCCCCTGACTTTGTTGTTCGCAATGTCCTCAGGCTTGGTCTGGTTTCACATCTCGCTCGAAGTGATCGCGGGGGTCTCGACGTATTTCCTCGCCCGGCGCCTTTCACTACCAATCTTCTTCGCGACCGTGGCGGGCATGCTCTTCGCGATAAACGGCACCTACGCCTGGCTCGGGAACGCTGTTCTAAACCCGGTCGCGTTTTTGCCAATGTTGATACTCGGCGTCGAGATGATCTTTGACAGCGCGTCGAGTTCGTCGAAGCGCGGTTGGTACATCGCGGCGATCGCTCTAGCGCTGTCGATCTACGCGGGCTTTCCCGAGGTCGCATACTGCGACGGACTCTTCGTTGGCGCGTGGGCGATTGTTCGAATCTTCTCGGTGCCGCGCGCACTTCGTCCGCGCGCACTTCGTCGCTTAGGACTCGGTGGCCTCGTCGGCGTCGTGCTCGCGCTGCCCGTGCTCGTGCCCTTCGAAGACTTCATGAAAGTCGCCTTCATCGGCAGTCACGCGGGCTCTATCGACGGGGCGATTCACCTGCCGACGTCGTCGATTCCCATGTTGTTCGACCCCTACGTGTACGGGACCATCTTCTCGAATCCCAACGTAGCGACGGTCTGGGGCGAGACCGGTGGCTACTTTGGCGCCAGCATCGTGGCGCTGGCGCTGGTGGGACTCTTTGGTGCGCGTCATCGAACTCTTCGAACGTTTTTGGCACTCTGGACACTCGCCGGGCTGCTCGGTTCAATGAACCTCTTTGGGGTGCGGTTCTTCTGGAATCTCATTCCGCTCATCAAGTCGGCGTCGTTTCCGCGCTACATCATGCCGAGTTGTGAGATGGCGATTGTGCTCCTCGCGGCCTTTGGCCTCTACGACTTCGCCACGAACGTTCGAGCGAAGCGCTTGCTCATGACGGCGACAATCGCAATGTTGATCGTTGTCAGTTGGGGCGTCGTCTACGCGCATTCACTGAACATTGCTCTCAAACTCACCCCCAAAGCACACACGATCTTCGTTGGACTGCAATTCCTACCCTTTATTGCGCTCGTACTCTTTCTCCTCCTTGGTTCCTTCTCCAAGGCCAGAGTCGTGCCGCTCTTGATTGCCCTCGTGGTTGTTGGTGAGTCCGTGCTCTTGTTCTTCGTGCCAACGGCCGAATCTCCCAAACAGATCACAGTCGACTACGCACCGATTCACTACCTCCAAGCCAACCAGGGTCAGTATCGTTTCTTGGACTTCGCCGTGCTGTACCCCAATTGGGGCACCCAGTACGGCGTGAAGTCACTGTCAGCCATTGACCTGCCGTTCCCCAAGGCATTTAAGAACTTCATCGAAGACCAGCTCTATCCGGGTCTCAAACCAGGCAATCAATTCGTCATCAAGGCCGGCATCACGGGGGTGATTGCCCAAGAACACGAATTAGTCGCGCACTTTAAGGCCTACGAGAACGCGTCGGTCAAGTACTTGCTCGTGCCGAGTTCCGTTGTCCTGTTACCCGCGATCATCAATCTCGGCGCGAAACAGGTCTTCCACGACTCTCTGGCGACCATCTACCTAATGCCCAACCCGAGAGCGTTCTTCTCGACGTCGACACCGTCGTGCACGGTGACGAGCACGAACGACAACGTGGCGACGGTCAACTGCGCCAAGCCCGGTGCGACGTTACTGCGCACCGAGCTCGAGATGAACGGCTGGAAGGCCACCGTGAATGGAAAGTCAGTGCCCATTACGACGATTGACGGTGTCTACCAACAGGTGGCGCTGCCCCAAGGCAACTCGACCGTGCGCTACAGCTTCTTCCCACCTCACGAGCGCTACGCGCTCTTGCTCGGCTTCCTTAGCGGACTGTTCCTAATCGGTGCCTTCATCAACGAGCGATGGCCATTCATGTCGCTGCTGCGCCGCAAGCGTTCCTAACGCGGTGCGTTGACGCGTCGGCGTGTTGCCGAGTTCGGTGTCCACCCACGGCCGAGAGCGTCACCGTTGACGGCACCGTCGTCGTGGGGGCGATTGTGGTCGTCTCACCGATCGTGGACGTTGTCGTAGGGGTACTCAACTCGTTGGGAAACCAATGGCGACGAGCAACGCAACGATCGTCAACGCGACCAGTGACGCCAGCACCTGCTTTGCTCGTCGTGGTCGCGCGTCGAGGGCGCGGCGTGTCGACCTACCACGGCTGGGGCTCGCCCGGCCGTCTCGAAACGTAGACGGCGAAAAAGTCCTTCGTGGTGATGGAGAGAAAACGTGTCGCGACCT
>DAIQOO010000069.1:0-9005 GCA_036787845.1 Acidimicrobiales bacterium | reverse complement strand
GACAATCCCACGACGTCGACGTCTTCTTGGATGGCTGCAGTCGCTACCGTTTCGGGCGTCTGAAAGAGCCCGGTGTAGACGACCTCCATTCCGGCGTCGCGCAGCAAGCGCGCGACCACCTTGATCCCACGATCATGGCCGTCGAGTCCCACCTTGGCGACGAGTACGCGAACGTTCACAGCGTGGGAACTTCCACGTACCGTCCAAAGACGACGACGAGGGCCGACATCATCTCTCCAACGGTGGCGTACGTCTTTGCGGCGTCGATAAGGGCCGGCATGAGATTTATCGATGGGTCACTCGCCTCGGTGCTGAGCCGAGCCAGGGCCCGTTGAACTTGAGCTTCGTCGCGACCACGACGCACGGCGGTGAGGCGCGCGAGTTGTCGTTTCTCGTCCTCGTTCGTGATACGCAATGTTGCCAAATCATCGTCGCTATTACCTTCGAGGAAATCGTTTACGCCGACCACGATTCGATCGCCTGAGTTGAAGGACCGCTCGAGTTCATACGCTGAGTCGGCGATGCGTCTCTGGAACCAATTCTCCTCGATACCGCGGATGCAACCTTCGAGCATGGACCCTTCGCCCATTTTACTGATTTGTGCGAATAGCGCTTCAGCTTCTCGTTCCATCTCGTCGGTCAACTCTTCGATAAACCATGATCCACCAAGTGGATCGGCGACGTTAGCGACGTTGGTCTCGAAGGCGATGATCTGTTGAGTGCGCAGTGCGATGCGGGCCGCCTTTTCAGACGGTAGCGCAAGCGCCTCGTCCATCGAGTTGGTGTGCAAGGACTGCGTGCCTCCTAAGACGCCGGCGAGCGCCTCGATGGCGGTGCGTGCAATGTTGATCTCGGGTTGTTGGGCGGTGAGCGAGACGCCAGCTGTTTGAGTGTGAAAGCGAAGTTGCCACGAGCGTTCATCCTTCGCGCCGTAGTGTTCTTTCATCCATTTGGCCCAAATTCTCCTCGCGGCTCGATACTTCGCGATCTCTTCGAAGAAGTCGATATGGGCGTTGAAGAAAAAGGAAAGGCGCGGGGCCACGCCGTCGACACTCAGGCCGGCCCGTTGAGCAAGTTCGACGTAGGCGAAACCGTTGGCGAGGGTGAAGGCCAGTTCCTCGGCGGCCGTTGAACCGGCCTCACGAATGTGATAGCCCGATACCGAAATGGAGTTCCACTTGGGCATCTCAGCCGCGGTGAACGTTATGGTGTCGCGCACGAGACGCATCGACTGACGTGGGGGAAAGACGAACTCCTTTTGCGCTTGGTACTCCTTCAAGATGTCGTTTTGCAGGGTGCCACCAAGTCGCTCTCGCGCGACACCGGACGCTTCGGCATGAGCAATAAACAGCGCCAACATCACGGCCGCTGGGGAGTTTATGGTCATCGAGGTAGTGATCGTCGCGAGATCGATACCGTCGAAGAGATCACGAACGTCAGCCAGCGAATCAATCGCTACACCGCAACGTCCGACTTCACCAAGCGACATCGGATTGTCGGAGTCAAGGCCGAGCAGTGTGGGCATGTCAAAGGCGGTCGAGAGTCCGGTGCCCCCAGAGCGAATGATCTCTCGGAACCGTGCGTTCGTGTCGGTCGCGACGCCAAAGCCCGCGAACATGCGCATAGTCCAGAGTTTTGTTCGGTACATCGACGAGTGCACGCCCCTCGTGTAGGGGTAGAGACCCGGGTATTCCGCGTCGGGGGGCCCGTAGACCGGCGCGACGGGAATGCCGGACATGGTGGTGAAGTTCTCGCGTCGACTGGACGCCGCGTCAAAGAGGCGGCGCCAGCGCTCGTGGGCACTCTCTGTTACCACGTTGTCACCTCCTTGAGAGGTCTCGCCATCTCAATTCAGCATAGAGTGCTGGAGATTCTCGCTCTTCGACGCCGCTGATGACGCAACTCGATTGATCAGTGCCGAAAACGTAGGTAGCACAGTGCGACGGCGATCGTTATCGAAGCCCAACACAGCGCGCGCAACGCTCTTTCGAGTGGCGCCAGCATCGATTGGCTCGTGATGGGCATAATGGTGCCGTTAGTGCGCACGTAGTGACCCTCAATTGAAGCGGTACGGCGACGCAACTCTCGCGCGGGTGAGGAGAGGACTCTTTGAGTCTGTGACATCAACGCCGCGAAGCCCGACGCCAAGAACGCGGGGACGCTGAGCGTCACGTGTTGGGCGAAGTACGACGTGAGAACGGGGAAGGCTCCCCATCCGAGCACAAAGAGCGCGTCGGTGTGCAGTCGAGCGTGGAAGAGTTCGAGATTGTAACCAAGGGCAACCGTTACACCTGCGACGATGAATATGGCGAGGTAAGGACTGACAAGAATCAGTCCGACGATGCCCAGGGCGACCGCGCCGCCAACGCCCACGCACGATGCCGCGACGAGTTGCCACGTGGGGATTGACGTCGCTAAGGGGCGTCCTTGCAGTTCGTCGAGTGCGTGGGCCCCCACTCCGACGGCGAGAAAGAAGGCGGCGAGAGTGACGACGAGACGAACCGCGTTGACTGGGCCCACGAGGCACGCGCCGATCACCACGAACGAGAGGTGCATGAGGGTGTAGGGAGGGTGTAGCAACGTCCACCACTCGCGCAGGACCGGACGAGTGAGAAATGACGGGTTCGAGTAAAACGCTGGACCGTCACCCGTGACCTTTTTGGAGAAATGCCTCAACGTCGTCACCGTGTGCGATAGCCCCACGTCACGACACCACCGCCCAAACTCATTGATTGATATTCGACGTGATCGATGCCGGCGTGCTCCCAAGCGTTAATGATCCAGTGCACGGGATAGCGTTTGTAGTGATTTGAGATGCTTGGACCCAGGAATCGTCCAACGTGCCACCAGCCCCGCCCGCCGGTCAGATAACCAGCTATTGGCAACACGGTGCGCGTGTAGCACCACCACGCGAATCGCCACCCAAGTGACGCCGGGACCGCGAACTCGAGGCTCGCAATCGGGCCGCCGGGCTTAACGACGCGCGCAAGTTCGGCGAGCGTCGCTTTGGGGTCTTCGACGTAGCGAAGGAGGTACGTGAACGTGAGTCCATCAAAGGTGGCGTCCGCGAAGGGGAGCTGCTCTCCACGACCCAGAACGAGTGACACTCGCTCAGAGAGGCCCGACGAGGTCACGTTGGCTTGACCTTGGCGCAGCATCTCCTCGCTCAGATCGAGCCCAACAATTCGAGCGGTCGTCTTCTTTGCGAGGGCCTTGGTAACTGCGCCGGGTCCACAGGCAACGTCCAAGATCAGTTTCGGATCAGATCCGACTACGTGAGAGAGCATTGCGCGACGCCAGCGGCGATCTTGTCCAAAGGAGAGGACGTAGGCGAGCAGGTTGTAACGAGAAGGCAACGGCGCGAAAAGTTTCCGGGCGACGTCGTTTGGTTCTTCCCGTGAGGCCGAACTATTTCGGAGCTTGGGCCTCATACTTACGGTGTCGTCTCGTTGATGTCGTGACTGAAGGTGCCGTCGTCGTGCCACGTTGAGGTAACGATTTTCAAGGTCCTCTCCTCACACGCTCGATGGCCGAGGTGGCCGAATAATCGACCAGACGCCGCCCTCATCAATTTCCACACCCTAATCGCCGATCTCCTTACTGCCGAGATCTTTGCTGACGCGTGTGTAACGGTGACTAACGACTTGTGTCGATGCGCTGCGCGGAACTTTCGTCGTCGGCCTCTCGGCGCGTGAACTTTTAACAGAGGAAACTCACGTTGATAACGATAAAGAGAAGTAGGCTGAAGGTCTATCTCGACTTAAAGATATGAAAACGCTGAATCCAGCCCTTGTTGAGCGTCGGCAATGCGAGGGGACCCTTCATGGTGAATTGGGTGAATTTAGCGACGTTGATGGAATGTCCACGTGACGACTAACCGTCTGGTCGATATCTACACGCTCATGGAGCGTCACGAGCGCGAAGATCCTCAGCGCATATCGTTTTGTGACGTTGCGGCCGAGATCGTCCACGTAAGTGGTGCTGGCGTGTTACTCCAATCGGGCGGCGACCTCGTGACTCGATTCTGTACGAGTAGCAATGTGGCTCGAGATCTCCTGGACTTCGAGATTGCTATAGGTGAGGGACCCGGAATTGACGCCAGTTATAGCGGCGTGGCAATTGATGAAGGGAATCTGATGTCGCCAGCGACAGCCCGGTGGTCGATCTACACGCCGATGGCCATCGCTTCTGGCGCGCGAGCGGTTTTTGGTTTTCCAGTACGCATCGGCGCGATTCGCTTTGGTGCGTTGAGCTTGTTTCGAGATAGTCCCGGTCCACTTAGCCAGGCTGAGTCTTCGGACGCGTACCTGATGGCGTCGGTCATTGGCCGCGGCGTCCTGGGCCTACAGGCAGGTGCTCCGCGTGGTGCGCTCGCGAAGGAGATCGAGCTCCAGTCAACCCTTGATTTTTCCGTCCACCAAGCCGCGGGAATGGTTGCGGTGCAAGGTTCCATGACTATCAGGGATGCTCTTGTGTCGCTGCGCGCCCACGCGTTTGCCACGAGCGCCACGTTATCCGTGTTATCAGAGCGCGTCGTGGCCCGAAGGACTCGTTATGTTCGTGATACCGGCGTCTGGGAAGACGATTATGAGCGGTCGATGCCGTGACGACACTATTGTGCTTGGAATCGGTTGTTTCCACTCGGTCGACGCTGCCAAGCGACATCGACCGGTCGGATGATTGGAGGAGAAATGGCGAGAGAGTCGCTTCTGATCGCAACGCTTGTCGAACTGGCGGACAATCTCGTTGACAACTACGACGTAATTGACGTTCTAAGTGTCCTTAGTGATCGCTGTGTTCAAGCCATTGACGTTGACGCGGCGGGAGTGATGCTCGCTTCGCCGGGGGGAGAACTGCAGTTCGTGGCGTCGTCGAGTGAGTCCATGCGCTTACTTGAACTCTTTCAAATCCAAGCCGATGAAGGTCCTTGCGTTGACTGCTACCGAGATGGTCGCGCCATTTTAAATCATTCCTTGACCGAACCCGATGAGAAATGGCCACGTTTTACTCCCGAAGCGCTGGCGCAGGGATTTCGCGCGGTTAACTGCCTCCCAATGCGCCTTCGCGGTCGAACGATTGGCGCCTTGAATCTCTTCCGGACACAGCAGGGGGAGTTGGACGACGATGACGTGCTAGTCGCCCAAGGTCTTGCCGACGTCGCCACAATCGCGATTCTTCAGCACCAGTCTGCGTTGGACGCCGATGTTCTCAACGTTCAATTGAGTAACGCACTCAATAGCCGCATCATCATTGAACAGGCCAAGGGGATGATCAGCCAGGCGGCGGACTGCGACATAAATCAAGCCTTCGGTCGGCTCCGCGCCTACGCGCGCAACCACAATGAAGGTCTTACAACGGTTGCGCATCGCGTTGTCGAGGGCCAACTTTTGGTGAGCGATCTCGATCGCAAGTCCCAAGCGTGACCGACGTAGAAAAGCGATGGCACAAAGTGTCGGGCGCTCTTGTCATTAACCGGATGTGACGAACTTGTCGTTCTAATTTAATGCTAAGTTGCCGCGGCTCACTCACGAAGACTTAATCAGTTCGACGGAGGAATCACTCTAATAACTTCCCAAGACCTCGCGACTCGTGCGTCACGCGAATTTCAACATATTTTCCGCCGCGTAATCTTGTAATCATGGTACCCTCCAACTAGGACGTCCAGACCCCGCATCCTTCTCGCTTGACAATCTGTCAGGAGTTAGTAGAAGGAGTGACATGGGGTTGCCAGGAATGGTTCTTAGCGCTATCGCTACTGCGGTTGGCGCCATCATGTACTGGGCCGTGACCTACCAAGGTCACGGCTTTCGTCTTTCCACTGTGGGTGTGATCTTGATGATTGCTGGTATCGCGGGATTTGTGGTCTCGTCAATCGTCTTTGGAGTATCACGCAATTCAATTGGCGCCGGTCATCACACGATGGATCGTCAAGTCACGGATCCACAGGGTCACACGAGTTCGGTACATGAGGAAACTAAGTAGCCATTCGCGGCGGTCTCGTGCGTGCGACGAACTGGGGTGTCGGCCTCGGTTCGTCGCGTTAGCACCTCGGCGCCCGAATAATCCCCCCAGTTTGTAGTTCTCGAAAGGTGAATGAAGGTAGATCTGCTCACCAGGTGTCAGTGTCACTTTGAATCTGGTCGTGTGATGACGGTGAGCCAAAGAGAGAAATCAGATGTTGAGACGTAATGGAACATTCGAGAGGTAACCACCTCTTGAAAAGAGAAAGCACAGAGGACACCATGACGATGAAGGCCAAAGTAAGGAACATGTTCAAAGTCTCAAGAGGCAAGATCAAAGAGACCACAGGAAGTGCGATCGGTAACGAAAAACTCGAATCCGAAGGAAAGTTCGAACAACGGATGGGCAATCTCAATCAGGCGGAGGAGAAGGTCAAGGATGCGTTCAAGAGACCCTAGATTGCGTGAAAACACTCAAACGGGCGGTTGCTTAGCCATTGGGCCGGCACTTTCAAACGTGGCGGAACCAATTTTTCATTTGACAGCTTTCCAGGATGACGTTGAACGCTTGATTCATATCGCGGCGAAACTGTTCACGGCGATTGAGCGTCAGATTCAAGCGATTGAAAGAGATCTCCTCTCAACGTTGGACGAGGATCATTGGTTCGTTGGACGAACGGTATTCAAAGAGCAACTCATTCGGTCGTCATTAGAACTTGACTCGTCACTGTAACAGATCGCGAATCATCTTGGACCCGCGCAGACTCGAAAGATCGAAGAAAATCGTGAAGCCGTTCGATCGTCTTCAACGTCAACTCACTGATACGACGCGAATGATGAAACGACAAGAGCGCTTGGCGTCGCTTGGAGATCGCCAACTGCGATCACTTGCGAAGTTGGACCAACGTAGAGCGATTTTCGTTCGGGCTGAGGAATTCGCGCGCTTGCGCTACCGATTACGTATTTCAACTGACGTGGTGATTACTCCTCATCCGCCTCGGACTCTCGCAGAGATTCGTGATGGGCTAGCTGACTTTCCTCGCGCTCGATGAGTTCAGCGTCTTCAGCTACCTCAAGGTGAACAAGAAGGTCATCGGCGTTGGGAGACGTTCGAATTAGTTCATCCAACTTCAACTGAAGGACCGTCTGCTGGCGGCTCTGCGTATGTTGAATGACGAACAGCATGACAAGGGTGATTGACTCAACAACCGTGGAGAACGATTGTTGCCAGTGCCCCGGGAATCCGTTGGCCGCCAACACGATGATGAAGGTAATGAGGACAAACGCGACAGCGACGGAGGTACTCGCCCGCGACGTGAAGTCACCAACCCAGTGCAATACACGACTGACGCGTTGGGAAATTCCAGAACGTTCCATTCTCTCTCCTATCAGTGTGAGCGCTCGAGCGATGACGCGTTCATGGATATCACGGGTGACTTTGGATCGGCGATTTCAAGCGCGAGCAGCGGTGCGGAAGCTTTGTCGAGACACTCTTGGTATTCGAGGTCACCTCGACTGTTAGCCACGACGCCACCACCAGCTTGCACTGTGGCGATGCCGTCTCGCAAAGAGACAGTACGAATGGTGATCGCGAAGTCCGCGTTGCCCGAAAGCGAAAAATACCCAACGGCACCACCGTAGGGACCTCTCCAATCGGGCTCGAACTCGTCAATGAGTTCCATGGCGCGAACTTTGGGCGCCCCGGTCAAGGTGCCAGCGGGAAAGAGCGCGTCAAACGCGTCAAACGCGTCGAGGCCGGGCGCGAGTTCACCGTCGACGTGGCTGACGAGATGCATGAGGTGTGAAAACCGTTCGACGTGCGCGAGTTGTTCGACCCGTACGGTGCCCGGCGTGGCGACCCGGCCAATGTCGTTACGACCGAGATCGACCAACATGACGTGCTCGGCAATCTCTTTCTCGTCGACGATCATCTCGGCCTCCATCGCGAGATCCTCTTCGTCATTCGCGCCACGAGGTCTGGTGCCGGCGATGGGTCGAGTACTCACTACTCGGTCGTGCACTCGCAGCAACATCTCTGGGGAGGCGCCCACGATCTGTTGTCTTCCCGAATCCAACAAGTACATGTAGGGCGAAGGGTTAAGGGCTCGAAGCACTCGATACAAGGTGAGCGGTTCGACGTTGCTTGTCCGTTGGAACTGCTGGCTAGGTACGACCTGGAACACGTCGCCAGCGACGATGTAGGACTTGGCTCGCTCGACGACGAGTTCGTACGCGGCGGCGCTGAAATTCGACAAGTCGCGCGCGATCGAGCGAATGTCAATGGAAGAGCGCTGTTGGGGCGCCGTCGCGACGAGTCGCTCTGTCGCGGGATCGCTTAATGGCGTTGGACCCAAGAGTGATCCGACGAGATCCTCGAGTCGAGCGTGAGCAGCGGTATAAACCTCGATGGGGTCGTTCTCTTCGACGATGGCGAGGACGACGACGGTCGTGGAGTGACGAAGGTGGTCACAAATGAGTATCGCGTCAGCGAACGAGAAGTCAACGTCGCTCCACGTCTGCTCGCTAGCTCTGCCGGGTAGCCGTTCGAGGCGACGAACGTAGTCATAGGACACGAAGCCAACCGCGCCGCCAACGAAGTCCGGCAGTTCACTCGTGACGAACGTACGATAGCTACTGAGGAGCGCCCGGAGCTCTTCGAGAGGAGGTCGCGAGCTCTCTCGCGTCGCGTCGCTCTCAATCACCGTTGTCGCGCCGCGCGTCGTTAGACGCCAGCGCCGGTCAAGTCCGATGAAAGAGTACCGACCCGTCGCTTCGCCGAGCGCGGCACTTTCGAGGAGAAAGATGGCGCGCGAAGCGAGTCGTTGATAGAGCGACACAGGTGTCTCGCGGTCGAGTTGCAAGGTGACGTGCAAGGGCACCACGTTGAAACCCTGCTCGACGAGATTGAGGAATGACGCTAGCTCGAGGGGCTCCATGGAGAAAGGCTAGTGACTGGTCGTCGTAGGATTGTTCTCAATGTCAGAAGGCCCCACGATTCTCGTCATCGATAACTACGACTCGTTCGTCTACAACCTCGTGCAGTAC
>DAIQOO010000068.1:0-9015 GCA_036787845.1 Acidimicrobiales bacterium | reverse complement strand
ACGTGCCCATCTACGGCGCCGCGTTGACCTTGGGCTTCGCCCGACACCGACTCACCGAAGCAAAAGTCGCGCGTGACCTCACCTTCATTGAAGTCACCGACGGCGAACGTCGGCGCATCGGACCCTTCGAAGTGGAGTTCATCCCGGTCACGCACTCGGTGCCGAGCGCGCACGCCCTGGCCTTTCACACCAAGGTCGGCATCGTCGTGCACTCGGGCGACTTCAAACTCGATCTCACTCCAATCGACGGGCGTCGCACCGACGTCAATCGTTTGGCCGCGTTGGGCGACGAAGGCGTCGCGCTCCTACTCGCCGATTCAACGAACGCTGAAGAGCCGGGTTTCACGCCCTCTGAGAGCAGTGTGGGTGTCGCGCTTCGTCGGCTCTTTCTCGAGCGACCGGAACGTCGCATGGTGGTGGCCTGTTTCGCCAGCCACATCCACCGTATCCAGCAGATCGCCAACGTCGCGCACGAGACTAAACGCAAGATTGCCTTCATGGGTCGCTCCATGGAGTCCAACGTCAAACTCGCGCGCAAGCTGCACCTGTTGCGCGTTGACCCAGCGGACATCATTGACGTCGAGAACATCAGTCGCTTCAAGCCGGGCGAGGTCTGCGTCGTATGCACCGGTTCCCAGGGTGAGCCCCTCGCGGTGCTTTCGAAGCTCTCTCGAGGTGACGCGAGAAACTTCAAGGTTGGGCCCGACGACACCATTATCCTCAGTTCGCACCCAATTCCCGGAAATGAGTGGTCGGTCGGACGGGTCATTGACGATCTGCACCGAGAAGCAACGGAAGTAATTCATTCGGGTCACGAGCAGGTGCACGCCTCTGGTCACGCGCGCCAGGGCGAGCTTCGAACGTACCAGCAGTTGCTTCGGCCAAAGAACTTCGTCCCGGTGCACGGTGAGTACCGACACATGGTCCACCACGCCGAACTGGCAGTGTCGATGGGACTCAGTCAGAAACACGTGTTGATATGCGAAGACGGTGACCAGATCGAAGTAACGGCGAAAGGCATTCGTCGATCCGGCAAAGTTCCGGCCGGCTTTCACTACATTGACGGCAGTGCGGGCGACCTCGACGAGCGCCCCTTGGAAGAGCGACGCATGCTCGCCGAGTACGGGGTATTACTGATCTCGGCCGGCGTCGATCGTGAGAAGGCCGTCATTGCTCAAGCGGTCGCGGTGAGTGCGCGTGGATGGTTCGAGGGCGCGAGCGACAGCGAACTGCTCTTGAACTTGACGAGCGCGGTACGTTCGGCCCTGCAAGACGCTCTCGCTGATGGCAACGTCGACGCCGAAAGTCTTTCCAAAGTGGCCCAACGCTCGGCCGGTCGAATACTCGGACAGCGTTATCGTCGTCAGCCCGTTATTTTGCCGGCGATCATCGTCTTCTAAGCGTCGTCCTTCACTGGTTCGCCGTGATCGGCGTTACTTTGCCCACTACGCCAAAACGCCTTGTGACTAATCTGCTCTGGTTCGAGCCCGCGGTCGAGCAACGAGCTCTGGAGGATTCGCATTACGTGGAACTCACCAAACAGGTACGCGTGGCCCCGTCCTGGCGGCAGCGCAAAGGCCGCGAGTCCACGTAAGAGTCCTTCAGGGTCGCTCGTCGCCCGGTGCTGGCGATCAACAAAGATGCCGGTCACGCCAAGTCCCTCGGCAAAGGGCGCGTTCAGCGCGTCGTCGGGCGCGTCGATCTCGACGATGAAGATGGCCTGACCGGGTACGTCAATACTCTGGGCCATGCGAAAGAAGGCACCGAGGCCACTTGCGTCGCCCACGAACAAGTGCCAGTCGGCCAGCACGTCGAGGGATACCTTGCCGCGCGGTCCAATGACGTCGACGAGATCGCCGAGAGAGGCGCTCTTGACCCAGATGGTGCCAGGACCTTCGTGGTCGACGGTGATCCAGAGCGTGAACGTATCGCTCGCTGTATCGAGATCACGCACACTGTAGCGACGGCGAACGAAGCGGCCCTTGTCGTCGGTGAGTCGGATCATGACGTCGTTGCCAGGGGTGCCAGCGAGCACGGCGGCGTTGCCACTCAGCACCACTTGATAGACGGAGGTACTTAGTTGCTCAACTAATACCACTTGGCACAGACCCGCCACTGCACCGAGACGTTTGGCGAGCTGGGTAGAAGTGTCGTCGGGTACGTTCGTCACGACGACAGCCTAGAGGTGGAACAAGTTGTGAAGCGGTGCCAACGACGCTGGCGCTCAATCACCCTCTAGAAGCGTGACCGTGTGAGCGTCGATGGACGATTCAATCTCGTCGAGCTGGTGGAGCGTCGTGGGATCGGGGCGTCGAAACGGATGTGGTTCACTATTGTCCTGTGCGAAGGAACTGCGCGCGTTCGCTACCGCGCGAAGAGCGCCACGACGAAGGAGGTGTCGTCGAATTGGGTCATCGCGCGTCGCGTCACGTTCGTAGCGAGCGGTCGCGCGTCGCGCTTTCTCCAACTGTTGGGCTGGACGCAGCGACGGTGCCGCTGACCACAACAAGACGTCAACGCTCAACACGATCGAAGCAGCAAGGATCGTGTCGATAATGCGTGGCACGAAGAGGTACTTCTCGGTGCCGAGCAGTGCGAGGAAGACAAAGACGATAGGCGTGAAGACCATGACGGCGAGCACGTGCGAGCGCCGCTGGGCCCACGGCACCGCCGCGGCCATTACGCACGAGAGCGCGACGAGGCTCAACACGGAGTTTCCGGCCCACGCGACGACCGCGGCGATGCCCACGCCTACGACCGTTCCCGCGGTGCGGGCGAGCGCGCGGGTAATGACCGGACCAAGATCGGGGCGAAGAATGAAAGCGACGCCGAGCGGAAGCCAGAATCCGTGACTTCCATCGAGCACGTGCGCAATTATCGCGCCGATGACGATGGCGAGGGAGAGAATCGCGGCGAATCGGAGGCGCTCGGTAACGGGAAGGCGTGCCCTCGTCGACGCGCGCGATGAATCACGTGGGGGCATCGCCCGAAGTTCCGAGGCGTCAGTAATGTGTAGCGCCGACGTGACGACGGGATTGAGTCCGTGAATCGAATTGACGTGAGAGGGCAGGTCACGCAACTGGGCCACCGCCTCGAGACCCGTCGAATTTTTGAGAGTGAAGGCGACGTCACGCAGTGCCGCAGCGATGGACGGATCAACCGAGAGGTGTTTACCCTCGAGGTAGGACACCACTTCACCACCGCGCAGCGCGACGACGAGGCACTGTCGCAACGCCACCTCTTCGGCGCTGCCGGTTCGCAGCCGAGCGCTTCCAACGACATCTTGGGCGGTGTCGAGCGTGACCAACGTTTTGGCTCGCACGACAAAAAAACGCGGTGTTCTTACTGCGTCGACGAGCCTGGCCAGTGCGGTAAAGGCGTTGGAGAGAAATACTCGCTGATTCTCGAGTCGCTTCCTCGCGTCAGTGATTGCGGCGACCAGATAGACCCAAAGTGCGCCTAGGGAGATGCAAAGACAGGACTGCCACACCGTGCCACGGAACTGCAAGCCCGCGCCGAGTATTGAGCCGATGAGTAAGTACGCCCCGGGCGTGGCCAAGTTGGAGGCTTCGATGAAACCCGCCGCTAGCGCCGCGACGCCCAACAACACCACGAGCGCCCACGGGTCACTCACCTGGTCCACGAACGTCGCTCCGATGGCGACGCCCACGCCGGCTGCGAGGGCGACCCACAACAGTCGAGGTCCTCGTACGCGCCAGTCGTCGAGACCATCTTGGCTTATCGCCCAGAGCGCACCGATCGCAAAGACGATGGCGTAGTGACGCTGGCTATTGAACAAACCAATGATCAACGGCACACTGAGACAAAAGCCGGCGCGAAGTGACAGACGTATCTCAGGCGTCCCGTTGACGTGTCGACGGAGGTTCAACGTCACGGACGAGATATCTACTGGATTAGTGGCGTAGCTGGGGCGTTGGGCCACGTTCGGCGTTCAAGCTTCGTCGAACTTCGCGGCGCGAACACCGCCTCATCATAAGTCGTGCGTGTGCTGGCACGTAGAGCCACGAATCACGGGATCAGGGGGGCTTTGGGTACTAACCTTCGTCGCTCAAGTGGTCGAGAAAGAGAACAAGTCGTTAGTAAGTTGGAGGGTTGTGGCACAGGCGCGACATCAGAAGAAGCCGGTAAAAAAGACGGCCAAGCGCACTCGGGGCCAGAACGCGTCCTCCGAGGAGCCAAACGTGTGGCAACGCCACCAGCGCGACCTGTGGATTGTGGCGCTCGTCGTGCTCGGACTGTTAGTAGCGCTGGCTGAAGTGGGCGCGCTCGGGCCAGTAGGTCGGGGCATTTCTAGGGTCCTTTCTGATCTACTTGGCGTCAGCCGGTTCGCTCTGGCCGCCATTCTCTTAGCGCTCGGCATAGCACTCGTGTGGGGAAAGATCGAGTTTGACCGCGCCCGTGTCGGCTGGGGTGTAGTTCTCGGTCTGATCTCAATCAGTGGCATCGCCGACCTCGCTGGTGGTCGACCCGGCGTGCACGCGACGACCAAAGTACTCGCACACGCCGGAGGTTGGCTTGGAGTAGCGGTCGGTGGTGGACTCGCGAAAGGCCTCGGCGAAGCGGGCGCACTCGTGGTGTTGCTCGCGTTAGTTGTCATTGCGACAATGGTGATCACGGGCTTTGGCCTACGTGCGCTCCTTCGTGGTAGCGCTTCCTTTCTCAAGGGGCTCGGTCGTCTTTTCGCAAAGTGGTGGATGCACCGCGACCGCGACGACGTTGGGTACGACGTGAACGAGCACGACGTTTCGTCTTCGATTGAGACGCCGACGTACGAACCCGAACCTGAACCATTTGCGTACGACGAGTACGTCGGGAGCGACGATGAAAGTTGGCCCGACGACGAAGACGACGTTCCCGACGAGGTTGTCGAGCCACTTCGCCGTGAATCGGTATCCACACGCGTAAGCGCGCGTAGCGCGTGGGAATTACCTCCTCTTACGTTGCTGCAACGCACCAAGGATCAAAGACAAGATCGTACGTTGACTGACGCAGCGGGCGAAGAGCTCGTCGACGCTCTTGCAGCCCACGGCGTCGAGACGACACTCGTTGGCTACACGGTTGGTCCAACGGTGACGCGCTTCGAACTCGAGCTCGGTCCTGGCGTGAAAGTGTCGCGGGTCACGTCCTTAAATAGGGACATCGCGTACGCAATGGCCTCACCCGACGTACGGATACTGGCACCGATTCCTGGGCGTTCGGCCATCGGTGTTGAGGTCCCTAATCGTCAACGGTCTCTCGTGGCACTCGGCGACGTCCTCGCCTCAGAGGAGTCCGTCGCCGCAACCCACCCACTCGATGTACCTGTTGGTCGGGACATTTCGGGCAAAACCGTCGTCGTGAACCTCGGCGAAATGCCCCACGTGCTTATTTCGGGCGCGACGGGATCGGGCAAGAGTTCGGCGATGAATTCGCTCATTACGGCGCTCGTGATGCGTGATACGCCCGATCAGTTGCGCCTGCTAATTATTGACCCCAAACGCGTCGAAATGGGACACTACAACGACCTCCCGCATTTGCTCGCGCCCGTCGTCGTCGATCCTAGGAAGGCCGCCGGCGCACTGGCGTGGGCCGTGAAGGAGATGGAGCGACGCTACGACCTCTTAGCCGAGAGCGGTGCGCGTGACATTACGAGTTACCAGTTAATGATCGCCAAAGGGGAGTTAGCACCCGGCCCCTCTGATAGCGAGCGGGTCGCTGGCGCTATTGAGCGCGCGACGGGACTTCCTTCTGACGTTGAGCCCGCGCCAGGGCCCGAGGAGCTTCCCTACATCGTGATTGTCGTCGATGAGTTAAACGACCTCATGATGGTGGCGGCTCGTGACGTTGAAGATTCGGTCGTTCGCATTGCCCAAATGGCCCGGGCGGTGGGAATCCACTTGGTGTTGGCGACGCAGCGTCCAAGTGTCGACGTGATTACCGGCGTCATAAAGGCCAACGTGCCGAGCAGGATGGCGTTTGCAGTGTCGTCTCTTGCCGACAGTCGCGTGATCTTGGACCAAGCCGGCGCGGAGCGACTCATTGGTAAGGGTGACATGCTCCTCGTCACCGCGTCGAGCAACATTGCTCGACGACTCCAGTCGCCCTGGGTCTCAGAAGAGGAAGTGCGTCGAGTGGTGGAAGCGTGGCGGGCCCAAGGAGGTCGGACCGAGACGGTGGTAGCGCTCGACGTTCCACGCGGCCGGGGAGTGACGGGTTTCGGTGGAGGATCGTCGGAGGACGACGATGAGATTCTGCGTCAAGCCCGCGATCTCATTATCCGTACCCAGTCGGGTTCGACCTCGATGCTGCAGCGAAAACTTCGCGTGGGCTTCGCGCGCGCCGGACGCATCATGGATCAATTGGAAGAAGAGGGAGTGGTCGCGCCCGGCGACGGCTCCAAGGCTCGCAAGGTTCTCGTGACGCCCGAAGAGTACGACCAACAGACTTCGTTGTAGTCCGTGTTACGACCTTTTTCCGCCCGCCGACCGGCTCTTCGTGGTCTGTTTCCTCGACTGGTAGGGATGGTGCTTGGCGTCATTATCGCCACCGCGCTGATCGTGGGCTCGCAGTTGCCGCTTCTCCATGAACCAGCAATGGTGCACGTCAATCCCAGCGCTCTTTCGCTGCCCCTGGCGCCTGCGCTCGCGTGGCCGAGCGCAGGACCTGCCGCTCTCTACGTCCCCTCACTCGGCGTGCTTTTGACCCACGACGACCATGTGGTGCCCATCGCGAGTCTGACCAAGATGATGACCGCGTACGTTGCGTTGCTCGATGCGCCCCTCGGGCTCAATCAAGTCGGACCTTGTTACGCGGTTACTAGCGCGGACGTGGCGACGTACCAAGAGATGAAAATTCTTAACGAGTCGAGTGTCGTCGTCGTCGCGGGTGAACAACTTTGCGAACTCGACCTCTTGAATGGGCTTCTCGTGCATTCCGCGGGTAATTACGCGGTCATGTTGGCCACAATGATTGCTGGTTCGCCAAGTGCCTTCGTCGAACGAATGAATGCTGAGGGCGCCGTGCTTGGCTTCGCGCACACTCACTACGACGACGTCACGGGGTTTTCGTCCGCGTCAGTCTCGACGGCGCGCGATCAAGCGGTACTCGCGACGATACTGATGAAGTCAGCACTGGTGCGTAGTATCGTGCTCCAGCAAAGCGTCACCTTGCCCGTTGCTGGAACTGTCGGATCGTTTACGCCCTACGTTGGTTTCGACAACGTCATCGGGGTCAAATCTGGACGCACGGCGGCTGCGGGCGGATGTGACGTCATGGCCGTCACGTTCTACGACGGATCGACGACGAGCGTTCTCTATGCCGTGGTGTTGGATCAGCGCGGCGGTGACCTTCTTGGCCCGGCCGGCGTTGCGGCGTTGGCGCTGGCGAACTCGGCAGTGGCGAGTCGTGTCCACTACACCTTTGTCAAGGGCAGCGTGGTGGGTACGTACTCTTGGGGCGGCCAACGAGTGACGTACGGCTTCACCCAACAACACGACGTGTCGTGGTGGCCCGCTGAAGGGACGCTGCGCGTCAAAGTGAAGATGCTTCGTTTCACGTCGTCGATTCGTCGAGGTGAAATCGTGGGTCACCTTATCGTTTACGGCGAACAACACCATGTCTTCATACTTCGCGCGCTGGGGAATCTGTCGCCACCGTCGCTTCTAGAGCGCCTACGATGACCTCATGTTCGCTCGCGCTCCCGCTAGTTCAGCCAATTTGGGTCCCGGTTTTGACACCTTGGCCGTCGCCCTCACCCTCTACGTCGACGTCACCCTCGAGCCAGCTGACTCGTTAACGATTTTCAGCGATGGTTGTGGGGCAGGTCGATTCGACGACGAGCGTCATATGGGAGTTCAAGTTGCTAAGTCCGTCCTCGGTCACACGAACTTCGCCATGCACGTCACCTCGTCCATTCCTCTGTCGCGGGGACTGGGTTCGTCCGCCGCGCTCGCGGTCGCGGCCGCGGCCGCGGCGGGTGCCCTTAGCCCCCTCAGTGTCGCAACGCAACGAGACGGTCACGCGGAAAACGCGGCCGCGTCGGTTTTGGGTGGGTTAGTCGTCGCGAGTATCGGTGAGCGTGAGGGCGTGCTCGCTCGCCAACTGCCCCTTGACGACACGTGGCAGTTTGTAGCAGTGGTGCCGGACGAAGAGTTTGCCACGGCGCCCGCTCGTCACGTACTACCGAAGAATGTGCCTTTCGTAGACGCGGTGCACAACTTGAACGCGATGGGACTGTTGATAGCAGGACTAGCGAATCATCACGAGTTTGTCGCGTCATCGATGAATGACTATCTCCACCAGCCCTACCGTTCAGGACTACTCCCTATAGCGGCGCCGCTCATGGCGATGTTGCGCGACAGCGGCGCGGCGGCCGCGTGTTGGTCGGGTGCTGGATCGACGATGCTCGGTCTCGTCACGCGCGACGTCGCCAACGACGTCGCCACGGCGGCGAAGGTCTTCTTGCACGATAAGGCCGTCGCCGGAGAGGTCTTCGTGCTCGACGCGGATCGAACCGGCCTGGTTACTCATTGAGCCGAGCCAACGGTTCACTCGGCGCTCGCACCCTCAGTGGAGCGGGCTTCATGTTGCTCGGCGCCACGTTGATTCAGTGGACGGCGGCGCTAGTAATTCGGGTCTTTCCGGTCATCGGTCCTTCGGCGACGAGTGCGTGGCGTTTTCTCTTGGGCGCCGTCGTGTTGTTGGCGCTGACGCGACCTAACGTTCGACACTGGACGAGTCGGCAGTGGCTCGGGGCGCTCGCGCTCGGGGCCGCGACGGCTTTCATGAATCAGTGCTTCTATCAAGCAATCGCGCGAATACCCCTCGGCGGTGCGGTCGCCATTGAGTATCTTGGACCGTTCTGCGTCGCCGCCATTGGCAAACGGAGTTGGCGACATCTCGGGTTCGTGGGTCTCGCGGGCGCGGGCGTCGTTGCGCTGACACGTCCGGGCAGTGGTCTTAACGCGACGGGCGTCTTCTTCGCGGTGGGCTCCGGTATTGGCTGGGCCGCGTACA
>DAIQOO010000189.1:0-2480 GCA_036787845.1 Acidimicrobiales bacterium | reverse complement strand
GTCGCCACGATGAAGGGCGTACTGCCGTCGCAGTTGGCGGACGTACTGCTTCGAGCGGGCGCAACCACCGCGATGGAACTTGACATCAATCCCTACTGGCCCATCCTTGGACTCGCCACGACGCCCATCCACACGCCGGGCGGGAGTTATCCCGTCCAACTCCCTGGCTCGTATCACAGCGCGAGCATCTACGAAATGGGCTGGACGCGAGACTTTTTCGTCGCGGTCGCCGAACCTTCGTCGTGGACGTGTTCGTGGGCGAGCCCCGGCGTCAAGGTCGCCGTACCCGGCGTGCAAGTGCAGCCACTACGACGTGTCGGAACACACTGCACCACGCGCTAGTCGCACGCTCCCGTCGCGCTACTCACCGTCAAGTTCTTGACGACGCGGTAAACGTGGTGGTAGTGGGAGCGTGGAGCAACGAGGCCAGGAGTCACCTAAAGCGCTATGCCTAACATGGCTCTGTGGCAACGACGCTCGATTCGCAGTGGCCCTCGGCGGCGACGCTGTTGCAGTCGCGTCTCGTACCAGAGAGAAAGAACGTAGCTTTACTCGGCGTACCAACCTACGCCACCTCGCTCTCGAAGCGTTCGTCGGCCAGCACTCCAGAAGCAGTTCGCCGCGCCTTCGAGCGCTACTCCACGTGGTCGTTTCTAGACCGCGTGGATCTCGCGTCGTTCGTCGCAATGGTGGACTATGGCGACGTTGTGGACCCCGACGGCGAAGGAGGAATCGAGCGCGTCGCGGCTCTACTTTCGACCGTCGCCAAAGAAGTCGATTTGACGCTCATACTTGGGGGTGATAACGCCGCGACGTGGCACACGCTGCGAACACTGACGGCGGGGAACTTCGAGAACTTTGGGCTCATCACGCTCGACGCGCATCTCGACTTGCGCGAGGGCAGGTCCAACGGCTCACCGGTTCGCCAACTCCTCGACGAGGGCCTCGACGCTCGTCACGCTGTCCAGGTTGGTCTCGGTGACTTTTCGAATTCAGCACCCTACGCACAGCGCGCCCTGGACGCGGGAGTGACGGTCATTGATCGCGACGTCTTTCGCCACGAGGACGTGTCCGCCATTGCGCAGAAGGCAATCGAGGTTGCAGGAGCTGGCGGACGAACAATCTACGTGGATATCGATCTCGACGTGTGCGACCGATCCGTCGTACCGGGCTGTCCGGCCGCGGCGCCGGGTGGACTCAGTGCCGATGAGGTGCGCCGCTTCGTGCGCGAGGTGGCTTCGTCACCGAAGGTTACGGCGATTGACTTCACTGAAATTGATGTCGAACAAGATAGTCCGGACGAGCGGACCGTTCGCCTCGCGGCGCTGCTGGTCCTAGAGGCGCTCGCGGGCGTGCAGAGGAGAACGTCGTGACCATTGTGGTTGGCTTCGAGCCCATGACGAGAAAAGAACTCGTGAGTGTCGCGCGCCTGTTTGAGCCGCTCGCATTAAGCGACGAGGTGATCGAGCGTCTGCGCGTCCAGCGCGCAGCAATCGACGTGCTCGTCGACAGCGGTGAACCGATTTATGGCCTCTCGACGGGCTTTGGGTCGTTGGCCACGACGTTGATCTCGCCCGAGGAACGCAAAGACTTGCAGCGTTCACTGATCCGCTCACACGCCGCCGGCGTTGGTCCAGAAGTGGAGAACGAGGTCGTGCGAGCGATGATGGTGTCGCGGCTGACCAATCTCTGCAGTGGCGTCTCGGGCGTGCGACCATCAACTGCGTCCGCCTACGTCGCGCTCTTGAACGCCGGCATTACGCCAATCGTGCATGAGTTTGGTTCCTTGGGCTGCTCGGGAGACTTGGCGCCACTCGCGCACGTAGCGCTCGCCTTGATGGGCGAAGGTGACGTGCGCGACGCCGGTGGCGCGCGTCGACGGGCTGTCGACGCGCTAGCCGAGGCGGGTCTCTCGCCCGTTGAATTGGCGGAGAAAGAAGGACTCGCCCTTATCAACGGCACAGACGGAATGTTGGGACAACTCGTGCTGGCCCTTGACGACGGCATGGCACTTATGCAGCAAATCGATCTCGCCGCGTCGATGTCGATCCAAGCCCTCCGCGGGACCGATCGGGTCTTTTCCGCAGAAATCCATGCGCTTCGCCCACACCCGGGTCAGCTCGTGAGTGCCCAGAACCTCGCGGTGTTGCTCGCGGACTCTGGCATCGTGAGCTCGCACCTCGATGATCCCTCCCAGGTGCAAGACGCGTATTCGCTGCGCTGTGCGCCCCAGGTACACGGCGCGGCGCGAGACACCTTTAGTTACGCATCGCGCGTCGCCGACGTCGAACTGGCGGCCGCGATCGACAACCCGTCAGTGCTCGCCGACGGCTCGTTGGTCTCGAACGGTAACTTTCACGGTGCCCCGGTTGCCTACGCGCTGGACTTTCTCGCCATCGCCCTCGCGGACGTCGCCTCGATGGCGGAGCGTAGGACCGATCGACTACTCGACGTCAATCGCAGCTTCGGTTTACCACCGT
>DAIQOO010000067.1:2916-9271 GCA_036787845.1 Acidimicrobiales bacterium | reverse complement strand
GACGCACCTCTAGACTTTGGCCATGACTTCGATCGACACCTTTGACGTGCTTACCCTCACTGATGAGGCACGCAACGTCGTTATCGACGCGCTTCAGAACGAAGCGCCAAGCGAGACGTTGGCGCTGTGGGTCGAAGTCACTGGCACACGCGGTGCCGGGTACGCGTATGACCTCTACTTCTCTGAATTGAACTTGGCCCCGAGTGACGCCGCGATTGGCAAAGACGGTGACGTGACGATCGTGATACCGGCCTCCAGCGTCGATCGTTTGCGCGGCAGCCGCCTCGAATTCGCGAACGAAGGTGGCGGCGGGTTGGTACTCGTGAATCCCAACGCTCCCACGCCCGAAGAGGTCAATCCTGGCGTCCCGGCGGACATTCTCGCCCTGGGCATTGACGGTCCTTTAGCGACCGTGGCGATCACGGTGCTTGAACAACAGGTGAATCCCTCAATCGCCGCTCACGGTGGGCGCGCCGATCTCGTGGCGCTCGACGAAGAGAAGAAGACGGCGTACGTCAAGCTTTCGGGCGGCTGTCAAGGCTGCGCGATGAGTCGTATGACATTGACCCAAGGCATTGAGACAATGTTGAAAGAAGCAATTCCCGAACTCGCGAACGTGCTCGACGTTACCGACCACGCTTCGGGCCTCGATCCTTTCTACGTGCCGGAGTAAATCCCCGGGAGTGGTTCACTCTAGAATTGAACAATGTTGCGCTTCCTCACCGCTGGTGAAAGTCATGGCCCCTCGCTGAGCGTCATTGTCGAAGGCCTTCTTTCGGGGATGAGGGTGCGCGAAGACGAGTTGGCGAGTGAACTTGCGCGTCGACGCCTCGGTTATGGGCGCGGACCTCGCATGCGCTTTGAGCGCGATGAACTTCGCATTACTGGTGGCGTGCGCCATGGTCGCACATTGGGTTCGCCGGTCGCCATCGAGATTCTCAACTCCGAGTGGCCCAAGTGGGAGGTCGAAATGTCGAGCGCCCCGGGAACGCCCGCGACGAAACTTACGAAGCCCCGACCCGGACACGCTGATCTGGCCGGCATGCAGAAGTACGCCTTCGACGACGCGCGCGACGTACTCGAGCGCGCGAGCGCCCGCGAGACCGCCGCTCGCGTGGCCGCGGGTCATCTCGCGAAAGTGCTCTTAGCGACGATTGGCGTCGAGGTTCTCAGTCATGTCGTGCGAATTGGCGCGGCCGTGACGCCACCCGATACGCGACCAATGCCGAGCGATCTAATCAAGGTCGACGCGAGTGAAGTGCGCTGTTTTGATGCCGCGAGCGAGGCGGCCATGATCGCCGAAATTAAGGCCGCCGCGAAAGAAGGCGACTCACTCGGCGGCGTCATTGAGGTGATTGCCTATGGCGTTCCAGTAGGACTCGGCAGTCACGTCCACTGGGACCGAAAACTCGACGGGCTGCTCGCGGGTGCGCTCATGAGCATCCAGGCGGTCAAGGCGGTCGAGATCGGTGACGGTATGGCACAGGCGGGTCAGCGCGGCAGTGTCGCGCACGACGCCATCGCCATTGATCCAAACCACGCGCGCGGTGGCGGATTCATTCGCCGGAGTGATCACGCGGGCGGACTCGAGGGCGGGATCACGTCGGGAGCCCCGGTGATTTGTCGAGTTGCGATGAAACCATTGGCGACGTTGAATCGTCCGGTCCTAGAGACGGTCGACGTCGCCACGGGCGAGTCCACGGTGTCATTTAAAGAACGGACCGACGTCACTGCCGTGCCGGCGTTGGGCGTCGTGAGTGAGGCGATGATGGCCCTCGTTCTCGCGAATGAAGCCTTGAGGAAGTTTGGCGGCGACTCCGTCGAAGAGTTCACTCGTAATCACGCCGCGTACGTGGCCAATCTGGGATCTACGGCTTCGGCCGCGCACCCTACCTAGTCGTGGCCCGTCTCGTGTTGGTAGGACTTCCTGGCGTTGGCAAGACCACACTGGCTCGCGCGTTAGGCGCACACTGGGAGTGCGCGTACCTCGACACGGACGAACTCATTGGTCTCGAGGTTGGCGTACCGGCGGCGCAGTATTTGCGTGACGCTGGCGAAGCATCGTTTCGTGCGAAGGAACTCGGAGCGCTCCGTGTGGCGTTAGAGAGCGACGCCATCGTCGCGACGGGCGCGGGAATCGTGACAACCAGCGACGCACGAGAACTCATTGAACACCAATTCACTTTGTGGTTGGACTGCGACGACGCGACGTTGATTGAGCGCGTCAGCGAAGGGGAGCGGCCGCTCCTAGGCGATGATCATCGCGGTGCAATTAGCGACCTTCGAGCACGACGTGAGGCGTGGTATCGCTCGTGCGCGCGTCAACGAGTGGACGCGTCAGGACCGATCGACGACGTGCTGCGTCGGGTGCTCGAGGCAACTTCGAGTATTGCCTCATGAAGGTACTGGTTGAACTTGCAGATCGAAGCTACGACGTCGTGATCGACGACGACGCCCGCCATGAGCTGGCGCGACTGCTTGATGAACGCGCTCCGAATGCCAAGTGCGTCGCCATCGTGTCGTCGGCGTCACTTCGCGAGCAGTCATGGTTTGACTTCAACAGTGGGCGCGAGCAGATTGTTCTAACGGTGCCCGAAGGAGAGGCGGCCAAAACCCTTCGCGTCGTCGAGACGCTGCTCGAGCAACTAGCGGAGCAACGATTTTCTCGTAGCGACGTCATTGTCGGCGTTGGTGGGGGCGCGATCACCGATCTCGCGGGTTTCGTGGCTGCGACGTATCTACGGGGCATCGCACTGATTCAGATACCAACGTCGCTCGTGGGTCAAGTTGACGCCGCTATTGGTGGAAAGACCGGCGTCAATCTCGCGGCGGGCAAGAACCTCGTGGGCGCGTTCCACCAGCCCTTAGGCGTGCTGTGTGACTCGAGCGTGCTCGCGACCTTGCCAGATCGCGAACGATTAGGTGGGCTGGGCGAGGTCGCCAAATGCTGGCTCTTGGAGGGCCGCGCTGCGCACGATCTCGCCGCGACGCCGCTTAGCGCGTTGGTGGAGTTGTCGGTGCGCTTAAAGGCTGACGTCGTGTCTCGTGACGAGCAAGAATCTGGTGCGCGGGTTCTGCTGAACTACGGCCACACGCTCGCGCACGCCTTGGAGAAACTCGCGCTGGAGCGCGACACTGACGCATTGCGACACGGTGAAGCCGTCGCGATTGGACTGGCGTTCGCGGTGAGACTGGCCAATGAACTCGGTCTGGTGGGTTCGGATGAGGTCGCCAATCATGACGCGGTGCTTGACACGTTGGGTCTCGGACGTCGAATGCTCGCGACAATCGACATTAATGAGGTCGTCGAAGCGATGAGTCACGACAAAAAGGCGCACCACGACCTGAGTTTCGTCCTTCCGGGTCCCGAGGGTTTTGCCCTCGTGCGTGGCGTCGATCCGCAACTTGTTCGCAACGTGTTGGAACGTTTTCAAGGAGAGCCATGAGTGATGACATCTTGATCCTGTCGGGGCCGAATCTCGACCAACTCGGAACTCGAAGCCCTGAGGTCTACGGCACGTCGACGCTGGCCGAGCACGTCGAGCGCTTTCGAGCGTTGGCGAGTAGCGCCGGCTACAGCGTGCGCGACGTGCAGTCCAACTTCGAAGGTGACCTAATCGAGGTCGTTCGCGACGCGCGTGGTCGCAGCGTCGCGATCGTGATTAACGCTGGCGCGCTTTCGCACGTCTCGTGGGCGTTAGCTGACGCGTTGGCGACCTTTGAGGGTGTCAAGGTTGAAGTGCATTTGTCCAATCCCGCCGCGCGAGAGCCGTTCCGTCACGTCAGTACCTTGGCGGGTGTAGTGAATGGCACAATCGCTGGCTTTGGAGCGTTGAGTTACGACCTCGCTTTCGAGGCCGTGCGTCGATTGCTCGAGACCTCGTAGTTCGACGGCCGTCGAACGTTGCCTAGACTGAACTGCGCACGAATCGCGAAAGGCATCTTGGCCCATGGCCGCAATTTCAACTTCCGATATCAAGAACGGCATCACCCTCAAAATCGATGAAGGACTCTTCACCGTGTTGGAGTTCCAACACGTCAAGCCGGGCAAGGGTGGCGCCTTCGTGCGAACGAAGTTGCGCAACGCCCGTTCGGGAGCCGTGATCGAGCGAACCTACCGTTCGGACGAGCGTTTGGAGCAAGCGATCATTGACAAGCGCGACACGCAGTACCTCTACCGTGATGGCGATGACTATATCTTTATGGACCAAATCAACTTTGATCAGGTGCCGGTCTCGTCAAAGAGGTTGGGCGAAGCGACCAATTTCTTGAAAGAGACGGGCAAGGCAATGCTGATCTCCTACGACGAAGAGATCATTGGCGTCGAACTGCCGGCCTCGGTGGAGTTGACCATCGCCGAAACTGAACCAGGCGTGCAGGGCGACCGTGTGTCGGGCGCGCGTAAATCAGCCACGCTAGAAACCGGGTACGTGGTCCAAGTACCGTTGTTCGTCGGCCCGGGCGAGGCCATAAAGGTCGACACTCGCACCGGTGAGTACATGACCCGAGCGTAGAGTGAGCGAGCTCGGCCGAAAACGCCATCACGCACGAGAACGAGCTCTAGAACTTGCGTACGAAGCGAGTGCCAAGAGTCGCTCCATCACTTCAATCATCGCCGAACAGTCGTTGCCGCCCGATGCCTACGCCGTCATCATATTGAGGTCGGTCGAGGAACATCGAGCGCACATCGAATCGGTGATTGACCAGTGTTCGCTTGAGTGGACCCTCGAGCGACTTGCCGTTATTGATCGTCTCGTCATGACGCTCGCATTGGGCGAGTTGATGTTGGACGATCCTCCGCCGACGCCCGTCGTCCTCGACGAAGCGGTAGAGCTCGCCAAGGTTTACTCGACGGAGAGTTCGGCGTCGTTCGTCAATGGCGTCCTAAGCGCGTGCGTGCAACACCTAAAGTGAGAACTATTCACTTGTAAAGGGGTTCCTTCGTGCCGGGCATGAATCAGCAGTCGATTGATTTGACTAACGCCCTCATCGTGTCCCTCTTTCGTCACTCGCTCTTCGTCACGGGACTCCTGTGGCTCACCTTGATCGCCATCGTCTTGATGGTTGTCGTGGTCTTCACTAAGTCGATCTTGCGCTTCAATCTCTCTTCGGAGGGCGTCAATGAGCCGCGTGCTCGCACGTACCTTCGCTGGGCCTTTGGCGCCCTTTGGCTGATTGCTGGCTACCTTCAGTTCCAAGCGTCGATGCCGCTCGGCCTCGGGAACAATGTCGTGACGGGAATGACGACTAACACGCCGTCGTGGCTCCATTCACTCATGGTGCACGGGATCAATCTGTGGAACAGCCACCCCATCACGCTGGCGGTTGGGGTGGCGTGGCTCCAGATCGGATTCGGTCTGGTGTTGCTCGTCTCAAAGGGACGACTCGGCCGTATCGTCGGCGCGCTCGCCGCGGGGTGGGCGGCCCTCATTTGGCTCATTGGTAACGGCGCCGGTGGCATTTTCGTATCGGGCGCGTCAATCCTCTTTGGTTGGCCTGGCGCGACGCTCTTCTACGTCCTTGCGGGGGTCTGGCTCGCGGCGGACAACGACACGTTTCGTCGCCACTTTTCGTCGTTCACGCTTCGACTTCTCAGCATTCTTCTGCTCGTCGCCGCGGTTTTGCAATGTCTCCCGTCGGCGCAGTTCTGGCATGGGGGCAATACCAACGCGCTGACGGCGATGACGTCATTCATGACCAAGACCGCGCAACCACATTGGCTGTCGTGGTCGGTGCGCCAGGTCGGAACCATCGCGGGATCCATGGGTGGGGGATTCAATATCGTCGTCATCCTTTGGCTGGTAGTAAGCGCAGTTGGTCTCTGGATGTCGGTCGCGCGACGTTGGAACTGGCCAGTGTGGACGTTGGTTATTGGTTGCGTTTTTTTCTGGTTCGCGTCAGAGGACACGGCACTTTTTGGGGGACTCGCGACCGACGTGAACTCGCTGCTCCCACTCGCGCTGCTGGCGACCTGCGCGCGACCGCGCTTACACGGCCAAGGCGCTCGCACTCGTCGTCTCCCGCTGGAGCTAACCAACAGTGCTGGTGCGGTGATTGCTACCTTCGCGTCCGCGATGATTCTCTTCGCGACGTTCTCAATGGGCGCCGCAACTTTCGCCAATGCCGAGACGACGTTTTACGAGGCTCATAACGGACCCGCGTCGGCGACGTCGGCGGTGGCGCCCACTTTCACGCTGACCGATCAGTTTGGCGCCACCTATACCTTGGGCGAGCACTCTAGCCACATCACCTTATTGACGTTCCTCGATCCGCAGTGCTACACCGACTGCCCACTTTTGGCGCAACAGCTCGAACATCTGCGATCTGAGTTGTCCAAAAACGCCAATCTCGACAT
>DAIQOO010000067.1:1758-2816 GCA_036787845.1 Acidimicrobiales bacterium | reverse complement strand
CCCGACGACCCATTAGCGAGTACCTCTGGAGTGGCGTCCGCGGTGTCAGAACTTCGAGGACTGCTCGCGTCAGAAGGCGTGCACTGATCGTTCAGTGACGCCGCCTAGAGCGTGTGCTCTTCGACGGTGGGATCGTGGACGGAGCGAAGGTACTCGTTGTAGCGCTCGAGGGCGTCGTGGCTCTTTTGGTCTGGGACCACGAGAGGGCGGGGGCCGTTTCGTTCCTCGTTCAGAAGCTTTCGCCACATATAAAGGGCGTACACCGCGAAGAGGGGCCACTCGAAGACGTAGGCCCAGGAGAGTTCGTTGCCCGATAAGGCGCGCGCTAACTCCACTGTGAAGGCTGAAACGCAAAGAAATTCAGCCAAAAACAGGCCAAAATGAATTCCAAGATTTTTCTTATTCTTTGCGCTCACCAATCTCCACTTTAGTGATGGTCCTCGTTATCCTTGGTTCGGAGTTTCAACGGAGACGCCTCGTCGCAAGGAGAGAAGTATGTCAAAGGGAGGGAGACTGGCAACGGTCCTTGGACTCTTCTTGGTAGCGGTAGGTCTTGTGGTCTGGGCGGTTGCCTCTTTCTTAACACCTGGCGTACCCGGTGGAGTAATGAACTTTACGAATACTCAAGCCGCGGGTCAGCCAGTGAATTTGACCGTGCAGACAGTTGGCGACCTCGGCTTCGGGTCGCATCCGACGTGGGTGTCGTATATGGTGAAGGACCCCACGACGGGTCAATGGGTCCACGACACGTCATGGAAATTGCCCGCAAACACCGTCGTGAACATGACCGTTATCCAGTACGACAGTGGTAGTCCACTGCGCAATCAAGAGTGGGGTCAAGTTCAAGGCACGATCAACGGATCGGCGACTTTGAACGGTAACCCATTGAGCGTGTACAACTCGAATACTGGCAACGGCGTCGCACACACGTTCGCAGTTCCGGCCATTGATTTGAGTGTTCCGCTCGTCGGCGTGAGCGGGAGCTTGACTATTTGTGACTTGGCGCCGTGTCACTTGAATTCGCCTCACAACACCGAGACGTTCAGCTTTAAGACGCC
>DAIQOO010000067.1:0-1658 GCA_036787845.1 Acidimicrobiales bacterium | reverse complement strand
GGATGACCTCTACGGCGGCGTCTGACCAAACGGACTTCAACATCCTTATGGTTATCGCCATGCCGGTTCTTATTGGCGTGTGGGAGTATTTGTTGTACGCATCCGTCATATGGCGCTCTAAGCGAGCAGGCGTGCCCGAGTCGGTCGGAGGACCGTCGGCAGCGGGTAACAAAAAGGCCGAAGTCTCGTGGATTGTCATCACCTCTGTCGTTGTCTTGCTACTCGCCATCTTCGGAACGGTTGAGGTCGTGGTCGGCCATGGTTCTGGCGGTGGCGAAGGACCCAATCCAATCTGGATGCCTGCTGGCGCGGTGAAGGCCGACACGGCGGCACTCGCTGGTACCGGTACGTGGACGCCGGGTAGCAATCAGGTGCTGCCCGTGCAGGTCATTGGTCAGCAGTGGAAGTGGACGTATCGCTACCCAACGTTTGGCGGATTTGAGTCGTCACAGTTGATTCTGCCCAATAACACCAGCATTGAGTTCAACGTCACTTCGCTGGATGTCATTCACAGTTTCTGGGCCTACCAGCTTGAGGTGAAGGCTGACGCGAACCCACAAGTGAACAATGTGGCATTTACTGAGACCCAACACTTGGGTAACTTCACCGTTCGCTGCAGTGAACTGTGCGGTATTTGGCACGGCTCAATGTTCAACTACGGCAAAGTCGTCTCTCAGTCGGACTTCATGAAGTGGGCGACCACGACAGAAGCCGCGAACGCTCAGAACACGCAGTACCTACCCGCGTTCGCGTGGACCTACGTGCCCGACGCCAACGGCGCTGCGGGCGGTTATTACCCAGACGGAAAACTCACGCCCTACAGCGCGGTGGAGACCTACGGCGCCAAGCAGCCGAATTCGTGATGAGAACAATCGTTGAGTTGGACACGGCGTTAATGAAAAGAGAAACGGAGTTGGCGCGATGACAATTAGCGCAGAACAGCCGACAGAGGTTGTCAGTGGAAGAACCGTACCGCCCGTACTGTCAGTACGGCCTGAACGAAAAGTTCCACGCTGGTTTAGCCAACACCTTGGTACCGCGATCATCGCTGGGTTCCTTGGCTACATCTTTGGACACTGGTTCGGCAACTACCTAACGAGCGGTTACGACTACGTCGATACTACGGGTCAGAACTCGACCGCGAACTTAATGGCTCTCGTCTTCATGGTCCTGGGTTGGCTCATTGGTATTGGCGCGCTTAACTATCCCATTGCCAAAATTTTTGGCCGTGCTCCACAAGTAGAGGTTGAATACGAAGGATGGAGTAAGTACCTTCGCTACAACCTTGACCACAAGGTCGTTGGACTGCAGTACGTGGTTGGTGTGTTGCTGTTCTTGTTCACCGGTGGCTTGTTGGCCATGGCGATCCGCACGGAGCTGTTGAATCCTACGACGCACGTCTTTAGCGCCGACACTTACATTAAGATCGTGAGTGAACACGGCACGATCATGATGATGATGGCCACGTCCATCATCGTTGGTCCGCTGGGTAATTACTTCGTGCCGCTGATGATTGGTGCACGCCGCATGGCGTTCCCGCGTATCGAAGCTTTTAGTTTCTGGATCTTCGCCGCGGGGTACATGGTGATCTTCGCGGCGCTACCGTACGGTGGTTTTCCGACGGGATGGACGGGCTACGCGCCGTTGCAGACTCAGGC
>DAIQOO010000066.1:2236-9293 GCA_036787845.1 Acidimicrobiales bacterium | reverse complement strand
GGCGTGTTCAGCGTGCCGCGAAAGTACTTCTGGGCGAGAATGTTCGTCGCGTTGAACGACCACGTCGCCGGTACTTCGACGTTTAGTTGCTCAAAGGCCACCGAACCGTCACGGAAGTTCGAGATGCGCGCGTCGCGACGATCCCAGATCACCTCGTCATAGGGATGACGATCTTCGGTGGTGAAAAAGCGACGTATTCCAATTCCGAGTCGCTGAGGTGCAATAGCCATTTTTCTCTCTCTTCTGTTCCTATATCCGACACTGAGACACGCGTCTGGCGACCTGGAGTCGAGAGGTCAAGTTTAGCGCCCCTCGGCCCCCCAGCCACAAGATGTAGTGGTTGTACCACCACACGTCGCAAGATGCTGTGTCATTACAGCACTGTAATTACACCGTGTCAACTACTTATCGAAAGACTTTTGCAGAAATCTTTTATCTCCAGCCAGGGACCCGAATTCGACCTCACTTCTCACTAACCTGACCCGGGTGAAGCTGATCCTCGCCCTCGACGCGGGCACCACTGGGGTACGCACTGTCGCCTTTGACGACCAGTTGAACGTCGTCGACGAGGCCTACCGTGAACTCACCCAGCACTTTCCCTCCCCCGGCGAAGTCGAGCACGACCCCCTCGAAATCACCGATCTGGCGGTGTCGACCCTTCGCGAGGTCACGATTCGCCAGCGCGGCGAGGGTCACCAGATCGTGGCCCTGGGAATCACCAACCAACGTGAAACAACGGTCGGCTTTGATCGTGCCAGCGGCGAGCTCTTTCAGCGCGCGATCGTCTGGCAGGACCGTCGAACGGCCGAACTCTGCAGCGAACTCCAAGCGCAAGGTCACGCGCGCGACGTTCGCGCGACGACGGGACTCGTCATCGACTCGTACTTCTCAGCCACAAAGATGAAATGGATGCTCGACTCTGGGTTGGCCGATCGAGCACGCACACCGAGTTTCGCGACCGTCGACACCTGGCTGCTCTGGTGTCTAACCGCTGGGGTCGACGGCGGCGTCTTTCTCACCGAGCCGTCGAACGCGTCAAGAACAATGTTGATGGACCTAGTCACGCTCGACTGGTCACCAACGATGACGCGACTCTTTGGCGTCGAGCGAACGATGCTCAGCGACATTCGACAATCGTCTGGGAACTTCGGCGCCGTCAGCGAACGTGTCGTTGCAGAGCTCGCGGGAGTTCCCGTCACCGGCGTCTTGGGCGACCAACAATCGGCGCTATTTGGACAGGCCTGTTTCGTGCCGGGCCTCGTCAAGGCGACGTACGGCACCGGCGCGTTCTTGCTCGCCAACGTGGGCGACGCGGTGCCCAACGTCGTGGACGGATTGCTCACGACCGTCGCGTGGGACTTAGGAGACTACGGACCCACGACCTACGCGCTCGAAGGATCGGCGTTCGTCGCGGGCGCCGCGGTGCAGTGGCTGCGCGACCTTGGTTTCATCGAGACGTCGAGTGACCTCGAAGCGCTCGCCTTGAGCGTCGAGAACTCAGCGGGCGTCCAGTTCGTGCCGGCGTTTACGGGCCTTGGTTCACCGTTCTGGAAACCTCTCGCGCGCGGCGCCATCTCCGGACTAAGCCGGGGCGTGGGCCGGGGCGAAATCGCGCGTGCGCTCGTCGAAGCCCTCGCCTACCAAGTGCGCGCGATGACCGACGCCTTTCGTGACGGTGGCGTTGCAGTGAAGGAGTTGCGCGCCGACGGCGGCGCGGCGGCGATGGACCTCCTGCTCCAACTCCAGGCGACAAATTCGCGCGTCGACGTACTGCGATGTTCCACCCTCGAAGCGACCGCGCGAGGGGCCGCGAGCATCGCGGGGCTCGCGATCGGCCAGTGGGCGTCGCTCGACGCACTCGCCGATCGATGGCAAAGTAGCCAGCGCTTTCAACCCGAGGATCCTCTCTTCGTTGACGCCGGGTATCAGACCTGGTGTGGCGCCCTCGAACGGGCGTAAAGAGTAGGTTCAACCTAGTACTGGGGGCACACATGGAGAACTACGCGTCACGCGTACTGCGTGAAGGACTGTCGTTTGGCGAAGGGCCGCGCTGGCATGAGGGACGACTGTGGTACTCGGACTTCTATCGTCACGGAATCTTCTCCATTGACGAAGCGGGCCTCGAAGAACGCCTTGAGCACACGGCGCCCAACCAACCTTCGGGTCTCGGTTGGCTTCCGAACGGAGACCTGCTCTACGTTTCGATGACCGATCAACGCGTCATGCGAGTCAATTACGACGTCGCGGCGACGTTCTGTGACATCTCTTCGTACTGTACGTTCTGGGCCAACGACATGGTGGTCTCGTCCTCGGGCGTGAGCTACGTGGGCAACTTTGGATTCGACCTCGACGTAATGTTGCGCGACGTTGGCGCGGCGGCAATGATGGCCGATCCCCCACCCACGACCAATCTCGTCGTTATTGGCCCTGCGGGCGACGTGCTTCAAGTCGTGCCCGACATGGCCTTTCCCAACGGCTCGGTGATCACGCCCGACGGCAAAACATTGATCGTCGGCGAGTCCATGACCTTTCGCCTCAGTGCGTTTGACATCCAGTCCGACGGCAAGTTGGAGAACCGTCGTGTCTGGGCGCAGTTGGACTTCGTCGCGACCGACGGGATGTGCCTCGACGCCGAGGGCCAAATTTGGCTCGCGAACGCGCTGACCAATCAGTGCCTTCGCGTCAAAGAGGGCGGCGAAATTACTGGCGTCGTCGAGACGAGCCAAACGGCCTTCGCGTGCATGCTGGGTGGCGAGGAGCGCACGTCGCTCTACGTGATGAGCGCGTCGTCGAGTGACCGATTTAAAATCGCGGACCTCACCGAGGGCAAGATCGAAGTCGCCAAGGTAGCAGTACCGGGCGCAGGGCTGCCCTAGAACTAACCGAGTTTCGTCAGCGCTCGACGCATGTTGCGAATAGCTTGATGCGTTCGGTGTTCGTTTTCAATTAACGCGAAGCGCACGTGCGCGTCACCACCGTCGCCAAAACCCACGCCGGGACTCGTGGCGACGTCGGCGTCTTCGATCAACAACTTTGAGAACTCGAGCGAACTCAGTTCGGCGTAAGGCTCGGGAATCGGAGCCCACACGAACATCGAACCTCGCGGGGCGACGACGTCCCAGCCGATTCGATTCAGACCTTCGACCAAAGTGTCACGCCGGGATTGATAGATGACGCGAAGTTGATCGGGGTAATCGACCGCTTCGTTCATCGCCACGATCGCGGCGATCTGCACCGGTTGGAACGTGCCGTAGTCGAGGTAGCTCTTCAATTTCGTCAGCGCCGCGACGATCTCGGCGTTGCCGACCAAGAAACCCACGCGCCATCCCGCCATCGAGAACGACTTGGTCAACGTGTAGAGCTCGACGCAACACTCCTTGGCCCCGGGGACCTGGAGAATCGAGGGAGGCCGATAACCGTCAAAGCCGAGGTCGGCGTAGGCGAAGTCGTGACAGATAACGACGTCGTGCTCGAGAGCGAAACTCACGAGTCGCTCCATGAAGGCGAGATCGACGCACGCGCTGGTGGGATTGTGGGGAAATGAGACGACGATGACGCGCGGCTTGACCGGCGCAGACTTCCAAGCTTCGAGTAATCCGTCAAAGAAGTCGTCGCCGGGATCGTTCGTGCTCGCGCCGGGATCGACCATCGGCACCGTAATCACGTTCGCGCCCGCAAAACCCGGACCGGCTAAGTGGATCGGGTAACTCGGTGAGGGCACGATCGCGGCGTCGCCAGGACCGAGCAGCACCCACATGAGGTGGGTAAGACCTTCCTTGGCACCAATGGTCGTGACCACTTCGGTGTCGGGATCGAGGTCGACGTCAAAGAGCATCTTGTAGCGACTGGCGATCGCGAGGCGCAAATTGGGAATGCCGCGACTTGCGCTATAGCGATGGTTCTTCGGGTTGTTCGCGGCTTCGGCCAGTTTCTGAACCGCGACGTCAGGACTGGGCAGGTCGGGATTGCCAAAACCAAAGTCGACGACGTCACGGCCGCGGGCGCGCGCCTCGGCCTTTAACCCGTTGATCTGAGCAAAGACGTAGGGCGGCAAACCCGTGATGCGGCGGAACTCCATCTCAAAACCGTAGTGAGTCAGCGAGCCGCGCGCCACTCTTTCAGTCGTTCCATATTGAACGGCGCGCTCGCGATAGCCCACGTCACGTTCAAGTCATTGAGTTCATCGAGCTTGGCGATCGCGTCGTCGCCAAGGGGGCCGGCCCAACTGACCGGACCGCCGCGAGCGAGTTGGCGAACCTTGGCGGGTGTTGCGTCCCACAGATTGATCTCGGCGCCGTACCGGCGCGCGAGATCATTCGTCTGTGATGAACCAGCGCCGCACCACACGCTCATCAGCGGCAGGAGTGCTTCGACGGCCTCGGCCATTAGTTGGCGCCGTTCGTCGGCCGATAGGTCGCCGAGATCGTAAGCGCGCTGTTCGGGCTCGGAGAGCTTGTCCCCCGTGCCCAGCGCGGCGATCACGCGCCCGGGCGCGAGAGCGTCGAGCGACGTGAACTCTTCTACGAGCTTCTTCGTTGACACGAGTCCAACGCGCGCGACGAGTGGTCCAAGAAAGAGGCTTTGGTGTCGAGCGGCGATCGCCGCGAGTACGGGGAACGGGGCGAGTGAGGGACGCTCCGGTGAGCCCATGGGCCAGAGGTGATCGAAGGCAAAGACGCCGTTGAGACCCGCTCGCTCGGCGTCGTCCGCGCAAACGAGCGCGTCGTCAGCGTTGTCCCGAAAGGTCGGCAGTAACACGCCGAGTTTCACGCGCCCTCAAAAGCCACGAGGGTTGCGCCCATCGCGCCCGAGCGCGGGCCAAACATCGACGCGGTCACCGTAATGCTAGGACGAGTATCGAAACCCTCGACGAGTTCTGACAAGTACTCCCTCGCGGCGGGCAGCACGAGGTCCGACGCGCTGGAGAGTCCCCCGCCAATCACGAAGTGACCACAGTCGAGAATCGCCACGAGATTAGAAAGTCCCAACGCGAGCCACCACCCGACCTCGCGCAACAGCGCGACTGCTTCGACCAGTCCTTCGGCCGCGGCGGCCGTGACGTCCTCGGCACGAACGCGCTTCGCGTCACCGCCGGCTTGTTGTACGAGCGTCGTAAGTCGTCCTTCGAGCGCGGCCTCACGAGTAAGACGATGCAGTCCCCCTCCCGAGGCGTAGCGCTCCCAACATCCGCGCCCACCACAAGGGCACTTCGCGCCGCGCGCGTCAACGACCATGTGACCGATCTCACCGGCGAAGCCACTTCGACCTCGTACCAACTGACCATCGGCGACGACGCCACCACCGATTCCAGTGCCCAAGGTCACCATCACAAAATCACGTATGCCGCGTCCCGCGCCCCACTCGTGTTCGGCCAACGCCGCGCAGTTCGCGTCGTTCTCACAAAACACGCCAGAGTTTCCCAGCGCCGCACCGAGCAGCGCACCGAGGTCCGCGCCTGAGGCGGTTTGAAGGTTCGGCGCGAAGGCGAGGTGACCATCGCGTCGCATCATGCCCGGTAGTCCCAGTCCAATAGGCACGTGCGCGGGATCAATACCTTGTTGTTCACAGAGTTCGTAGACCTGTTCGACGATTACCTTCGTCGTCGCTTCGCCGGCGCCAAAGCCCTCGTCGTGGGGTGTCTGACTCTGCATCTCACCGAGTACTCGTCCGTCGCGCGCCACCATTAGGGCCAGCGCCTTAGTTCCCCCGATGTCAACGCCGATCGCGACGTCGCTCACGCTTGACGCTCAGCTCGCGCTTTAAGTTCACGAAGCGCCTGGGTCTGGATCCGATAAGCCGCGCGGGACTTGATGAACGAGGGAATTGGCACGAGTAACTCAACTTCGAGGTCGTAGGTCACCAGCGTGCCTTCGGGTGTTGGTTCGAATCGGTACTTTCCTTCGAGTGACGCGGTGAGGTCGCCGTGGGTTTGGATCCACGACAGCACTTCGGGCGCGTGACTGTAGTCGTAGCGCAACGCGTACGTCGTCGAGCGACCAAAGGCGGCGGCGCGATACTCCACTTCTAAAGGACGACCCTGCGCGTCTCGCTCCAGTACCTCGACCTTCTTCAAATCGCTCACCCACTCGGCGTAGTGTTCGACGTCGGTGACCACGGCGTAGACGACCTCAGGAGGTGCACCGACTGTCATCGACTCCGTCGCTCTTTGTGCCACCAACCCTCCTTAACCCTCCACCTTACGTCGGCGTCGTAGACGCACTGCCGTGATCAAAGGGTTCGAGTTGACGCGACAGTTCCTTTGCGAGTTGGTCCCACGAGAAATTTGACACCGCCCACTCTCGTGCTTGTCGCGCGTAGGTCGCTCGTCGTTCGTCATTGACGATAAGCGTGTTTATCGCGTCAGCGAGGTCTGCGACACTGCGCGAGTTCTTAACGACCACACCCGTCACTCCGTCGCGCACTGCCTCGTGACTACCTCCCGAGCGACCAGCAACTTCTGGCACCGCGCAGGCAGCGGCCTCCACGAAGACGATGCCAAAGCCCTCTTGTTCCAGACCCCACCATCGACTTCGACAGTCCATCACCATCAGGTCACTCGAAGCGATCCAACGCGGGTGAAAATCGTCACTGGTACGTCCAAGGAACGTAACGGGCGCCGTTAACTTTGTCGCTAATCGTTCGAGTCGATCGCGATCACGACCGGTGCCGCCGATGGAGACGCGCAGTTGTGGATGATACGGGCGAAGCAGCGCGCTCGCTCGAATCAACGTGTCCATGCCCTTTCGCGGCACGAGTCGAGAGTACGAAGCGATGAGAAAATCCTCGTCGCCAATGCCCATGTCGGTTCGAACTTGGTGACGGGCAGCGGGGCTGAGTGGAGTAAATCGTTGCGTGTCGACACCTGGGGGTATCTGAATGACCGGGCACAGATATTCCGCTGCAATCTTTCGAGCCTGCGCTTCGGGGTACGAGCCAGCACAGATCGCGACCTTCGCATTTTTTAGAACGTAGCGAAGCGTCGACGCCACAAGAGGAAGTCGACCGGGAATCGTCACCTCGGCACCGTGCAACACCACGCCGTAGGGACGTGAGAGGA
>DAIQOO010000066.1:0-2136 GCA_036787845.1 Acidimicrobiales bacterium | reverse complement strand
AGGTAGACCTGAATACCGCCGGTTTTCGGAGGGTAGTCGTTGGTCACCAGGAGGTGGCGGGCCATAGGTCCACGCTAGCAACCTCGACGTCGCCTTCAGTGGGTCGATGAATCGCGCTGGAACTTAAGTGTCGGGAGTAGTCCCTCCGCAGTGAAGAGTTCCACGATCTCAGCCTCTTTGACGCTCATCACCAACTCCTCCGGCGGGCCGCCGAGCACGAACGAGACGAGACAGTCCGCGCAATCGGGTGTCGCGCGACGCACGCATTCGTGACAGCTAATCGAGAGTTCAATTTCTTTGGCCATGATGGTCCCTCTTTCGTTAAGAACACACTGCCAAGCGCGTGTGACATCTCAAGTGTTGAGAAACGCCACTATCTCGTTCGCAACTTGCGCGGGAGAAAATGGCACGCCTTCGGCGACAACTCGTGAAACGGTCGGGTCGATCACCACGTAGTGCGGCGCAGAACGAATTTGGAGCTCTTCGAGCAATTGAGGCGATATCACCACGTCACGCGCCGCTGCGTCCCACTCATCGTCATCACTGGCGCGAGCACTAACGATGAGCACGTCGACGCCTTCGAGTGAAGCCGCGTCTCCGTGAACGAAAGAATGACATCCGTCGCAGTGTGGTTTCACCGCCACGACCAGGGTGGTCCGCGTTAGAACGAAGGTCCGTTCCTCCCCATCCAGCGAGTGGCCCTGAAACTTCGTTGGCGCGGGTCGCTCGCGGGCCGGGTCAAAGGAAGAAACACGAAAATCGCTCACTCGAACTCGGTGAGCACCTCGACGCCACGACCGTGGCCGCACCAACGACACGTCACGGACTCGACGCTGTGGGCAATTATTTCGGGCTCTTCGATGCTTAATTCGCCGCCCACGCTGTAGTGATGAAACGAACGTACCGAGGTTGTCTCCACCACGTCAAAGCGCGTCAGATTGCCACACGCGTTGCAGCGATACCGGTTAGTCACGACCTCACCGTACTGGATTTATCGATTATTCAATCGTGGCGACGTCCTTGCCACTCGTCGGGACGCACCTCAAGTCGATTGGGTTCGGGATCCTCGTAGGTGAACACGGTGTCCAAGGGAATCGACGAACTCGCGTCACCAACCCGCTCGGCGTCGATCAACCGACAGAGTGCGCTCGGGTAACGAACCAGTCCTATCGATACTGGTCCGCCGGCCGTTTCTAGGTACACGTAGCCACGACGCGTGAGGCGTTCGCTGACGCGCTGATCAACGCGCGTCGCGAAAATGTCTCGAATTTCAATCGACGTTCGTTGATGGCGCATGACGCCACCCTCGATGATGACGCGCGCGTTGGTGACGTGCACCTTGTGCGAGCGCCAGCGCCACACTCGCGTGAGCGTCACGATCGCCACTGGCGTCGCGAGGAACAACGCAAGCCAACCTTCGTATTGGTGGACGAGGTGATAGCGCGACGCCCCCTCGACAATGAGCGCAATCGTCGTGATCGTGACCAAAGAAGGCCGCACGACGCCCTTTGACACCGGCGTCACCGAGATGATCTGGACCTCGCTCTCTCGCCAGCGACCGCGTCGACTCATACCTCCCAGCGTAAAGAGTCTTGATCGGCGAAACGTGGAGGGCGCCAGGTCATGCTGAAGTTCTCATCTAGCTCGAAGACGATCGAGCCGGATTTATGCGTTGCGTAGTTGATTCGCGGTCATGTCAAAGTAGGCGTGCAGCTCATCAAACTGCTCGTCATTCAACTGCTCGCGCACGTTGGCCAGCGCCGTCGCCATTGCCGCGAGCCAGGCGCTGCTCGCTTCCTTGGTGACGCGAAAGGGAACGTGACGCATCCGCAGTCGCGGATGACCGCGTTCTTGCTGGTAGGTCCTTGGGCCACCCCAGTACTGGATGAGAAAGAGCGTCAAGTGACGTCGCGACTCGCTCAAGTCCTCGGGGTACATGGGACGCAACGTCGCGTCGAGTTCGACCACGTCATAGAACGAATCCACCAGTTGGATGAAAAAGGGATCACCGCCGACTTGTTCGTAGAGCAATTCAGCCACCCCACCACGCTAACGGCCGCGCCTAGAATAGATCTTCCAGTCTCGTAGAGACACGCGGGTGTAGCTCAATGGTAGAGCTCCAGCCTTCCAAGCTGG
>DAIQOO010000188.1:0-2550 GCA_036787845.1 Acidimicrobiales bacterium | reverse complement strand
ACCCACGACCTCAGGCTTGCAAAGCCCGCGCTCTACCAACTGAGCTACATCCCCGCGGGGGTTCCATCATACCAAACGCGTCACTACCCAAATCGACTGCGACGTGACGCCCGCGCTCGTTGACGGTCTATACGTAAGAACTCACGCTCCACGTCAGCCCAGTGCAAAGGGCTCTCCTCAACGGGCGTACCCGTCTCATCGGCGTGAGAAAAAATGACAAAGGCGACCCACCACATAGGCACGCAACAACAGAACTTCGCGACGAAGCCCGCAAGCTGTTGATCAAGAAGCGGCGTCATGTGTAACAGCGGGTATTGGTGATGCAGGTCGGGGTACATCGAATGACGCGCAAATATCCACACGAACGAGAGGCTCGTCACCGCGAGAGACGCGGCAAAGATGTAGCCGGCGCGAGCTGTTGGCGAGAGTCGACGTGTGCCCGGCATGACCGCGAGCGCAGGGATCCACATCACTACGCCCACGATCAACACCGCCAGCAAAATGAGGTCCCGAGCAAGGGACGAGCGAGTTCCCTCGTCAACGACGCCGGGCACCAGCGCGGCGGTGCCGGCAATCGTCACCACAATCAACGCCACGCCCGGGTGGGCGAGTCGTCGAACGACGAAGTCAACGGGGACGGGACGGGTTAATCGCACCAATACTGACGTGGGCAGACTTAGCATGAGGAGTGGCGCGACGAACAACATGATCACCAAACGCTGCGCCGTGGCAATGCTCAAAGAGACTGACGCGGCCAGGTCGCCCAAGGGCCACAGCGTCACGATCGCGAGCGCCAACAACGCGAAGAGCGCCAAACGCCATTGTCGAGCGTTGTCAACGGCGCGATGAAGGACAACGCCAGCCACGACGATCACGATCAACACTTCGAGGTTCCAATGAAAGGGCAACGTCGCGGCCACGTCGTTACGGTACTTGCCGCAACATCGCGCGTCGAGAACTCTAAGAGGTGGCGCGCGACATCGCTACGGCGTCGCCGCGAACACGAGGACCAACTCTGGAGACAATCAAAATCGCCAGTAGGAAATCCGTCACCGCGATGCAGCCGGGAAAGAGAACGCCCGCGGTGGTGAAGGCTTTCAGCGTCAAGATCGTTATGAAACAGTTCAACGAGCCCATGATGAAGACTCGCGGTGATTCCGTCGTTGGCGCCAGCCACGACTTGCGCAACGTGGGCAGCGCGGCAATCTGGTCCGCGCAGACAAACGAAACAAGGGCGATGGTTGGTTCATTGACAAAAGCCCAAAAGGCCAATCCCGCGAGAGAGATCGCGCCACAGACCACGTCAAAGGTGCCAATCTTCCAGACACTCCCAGGGTTTCGAAACGACGCCGCGACGACGACACAGGGCACGAGCCCCAACATCAACGTCATGAGTGACGCGGAACCCACGTGCTGTTGGATCTCAATGACGAAGGCGAGCACCCCTTCGAGACCCCAGAGCGACCACGTCACGCGATTGGGTGACGTCACTCCGCGCAACGTGTCGCGGATGTAGCCGTAACCGCCAATCGCGGCGAGCGCGAGCGCGAGGTAGATGAAGCGGGGATCAATCACCCATCAAGTCTGCCCGTTGGTGAGCGTCACTTATTACCAACACAGGGATCGCGGTGCACCTTTTAGTAACCTCGCTCATCGTGGACGTCAAAGAGTTCTTGGGAATACGCCAAGTCAGTGCGACGTCGTGGAGTTTTCAGGTCACGGATCGACTAATCACGCCGGGCAAGTTCCTCTTTGGAGGATGTGGCCTGGCGTCAGCCATCGTGGCGCTCGAAGAAGCCAGTACTCGACCCGCTATCTACGCCGCCGCGCACTATCTCTCCTTCGCTCCACTGGGTGCTGAAGTCAACGTCGACGTCGATCTCGCGGTTGTGGGCAACCGGATCACGCAGGGACGCGCGACTACGTCGGTAGAGGGACGAGAGATTCTTACCGTAAACGCCGCCCTCGGCACCGGGGAACTCAACGCACCAGTCCCGTGGCTCACCATGCCCGACGTCCCTGCGCCTGAGAACTGTCCACCACGACTAATGCCCCGACGCTTCGACAACTCGATCTTCAACCACGTTGAAACGCGCATTGCCATTGGACGATCCTTCGACCAACTCGACGCCACGCTGGGTTCCCCCGTGTCGGCACTTTGGGCTCGCGTGCCAAGTCACTTAGAACCCTCAGCGGCGACGTTGGCGATCTTTGGCGATCTCGTCTCGGGTGGGGTCACGCAGCCGCTCGGAAGAAACACCATGGGGCGAAGTCTCGACAACACGATTCGTGTCGCGACACTCACTCCCACCGAGTGGGTGCTGTGTGAGATTCACATGCACGCACTCCATGGCGGATTCGCGCAGGGAACAGGCTACTTGTGGAGCCGCGACGGCGTGCTGCTTGGCACTGCTAGTCAATCCATGTCTTCAAAGTTTTGGGAGCCGCCAACCACCTAGAGCGATTCTGGCGCTGGTGTAGATTGGTACCCCTGTGGGGCTATAGCTCAGTCGGTTAGAGCGCGTCACTGATAATGACGAGGTCGTAAGT
>DAIQOO010000187.1:0-2568 GCA_036787845.1 Acidimicrobiales bacterium | reverse complement strand
TGGTCTGGCACGAGCGGTCTCGGACTGGCGATCGGACCAGTGGTCGGAGGTTGGCTCCTGGCGCACTACTGGTGGGGATCGGTGTTTCTCATCAACGTGCCGATCGCCGTGATCGCGTGCGGGGCAACTTTGCTTGTCGTGCCCGACTCCAAGAACTTCAGCGCCAAGCGGCCCGATCTCGTCGGCGCGGGATGTTCGATTCTCGGCGTCGGCCTGTTGTTATGGGGGATTATCGAGGCGCCCCTAAGGGGTTGGACGTCGCTGATGATTCTGGGCGCTTTCGTCGGGGCGGCAGTGGTCATCGGTGGGTTCGTGATGTGGGAACGGCGCACGACCCACCCGCTGCTTGAACTGTCGTTCTTTAAGTCCCGGCGGTTCTCGGTCGCCATGGCGGGACTGGGTCTCGTACTCTTCGCCTTATCGGGCGGACTGTTTCTGTTCACGCAGTACCTGCAGTTCTGTCTTGGTTACTCCGCGCTTCAGACTGGTTTGCGCATTGCGCCGATTGCTGCGGTGCTGCTCGTAGTGGCGTCGCTCTCAAGTTCCTTGGTGCGCTGGCTCGGCACCAAAGTCGTGGTGTTCGTCGGCATGCTGCTCATCGCAATTGGTTTCGCGATGCTCTCGATGGTCACGATTCATAGCACCTACGCCAACGTGCTTCCCGCGTTCATACTCATGGGAATTGGCACGGGACTAGCGGTGGCGCCCTGCACCGAATCGGTGATGGGATCGGTGTCGGTAGACCTGGCTGGCATTGGCTCAGCGACGAACAGCACCGCGTTGCAGATCGGTAGTGCGCTCGGCGTTGCCGTGCTCGGCAGTCTGCTGAACACCCGTTACCAAGTCGACATGCGCTCTCTGGTGGGCCACCTAATACTTCCTGGGTCACTGCGACAAACGATCGTTGGCTCCCTTGGTGGCGCGCTCGGTGTGGCGGCTCGACTGGGCGGCTCGCTCAGTGATCAACTCGTTCTATCCGCACGTCAGTCGTTCATTAACGCGATGGTCTTCGCCGTCTCGGTGGGAGCGGCGATCGCCGGTGCGGCGGCGCTCGTGGTTCTCGCCTGGCTACCGGCGCGCGCTGACGACCCCTCGAAGAACTTGTCATGACGCTATCGACGAAGAAAACACCGCGCCCACCGGCGACTCGTTGGATCCAATTTCTTTCGATAGCGACCCTGGCGGCGACGTTTGGTCTCATCGTGCTCGGCAGTGCCGTCCGCGTCACTAACTCAGGTATGGGTTGTAATGGCTGGCCGTTGTGTTCGGGCCAGGCGAGCCCAATTTCGCAGTTTCATCCTCTGATGGAGCAGTCCCACCGATTCCTCGCGTCGATCGTCACTGTGCTCATATGTGTGCTCGCGTTCGTGGTACTGCGCACCGGAGCATCGGCGCGTCACCTGCGCCTCCCGGCACTGGCGTCAGTGGGGGTGATTGTGGTTCAAATCGCGCTCGGCGCTATCACGGTGTTCACTAATAATGCGCCTATTACTGTGGCGTTGCATCTTCTGGTCGCCACGATGTTCCTCGGAGTCGTTACGTTGACCATGGTCGCGTCGTTCGTCGAGCCTGACCGTTCATGGTCGTTGTGGCACCGGCCAACCCGGCTCGCATGGGCCGCCGTCATCTCGCTCTACCTAGTAGTCATCTCTGGATCGGTAGTGGTCAACGGGGGGGCTCAGTCGGCGTGCCCGTCGTGGCCGTTGTGTTTTTCGAGCACTTCGTCGCGGGGACTCGTGGTGCTCCAGCTCGTGCACCGTTCGCTCGTCCTCGTCGGCTCGGTCGTCGTTGTTGCCTTCCTGGTCACTCTGCTTCGTTCGAAAGCGATTGACAAGGCGGAACGCAATCTTTCGTTAGCTGCGGTGGTGTTACTTGTCTCGCAAATACTCGTAGGGGCGCTGAGCGCTCTCAACAGTTCCCACACGGAGTTCGCTGACGTTCATCTCGCGCTTGCCTCGGCGCTCTGGGGCGTCGTGGTTGCGGTCTTCGCCTTAAGCGCGAGGGAGCGGCGAGAGGCGGCGAGCGTCGGCGTCAGGCGATCAGTCCCCGATCGATCCGATCGTGCGGCTCGTTAGTCCATGGCACGTACGTCGGCCGGAGCGGGCGAGTAGCACCGGGCTCACACGATGGCATCTGGAGTGGGTGACGGGGATCGAACCCGCACATCCAGCTTGGAAGCCTGGGCGCAGTAATGCGTGAGCAAGAGTATAAGGTCTGATCAGAGGACAGTTCTTGCAATCGAATCGCTACCATTCTTTCTGTTTGGGCGTTAAATCGGCGTTAAGTTAGGGACTTTTTCAGAAGAAATAGCCGAGACGCGATTCGCGGTCGGAGAATCGGATCTATCGAAATTGTGCTGGAGCGTGAGCGTTCACGTCGGAGACCCGACGTCAACAATCTCCGACTGGCGATTCTTACGTTGGAGCAACCCCTAACATCAACATTGACGGAAGCAAGTACTCAATTCAAGAGGAGCATGTTCGTCAGAATCGCCGCTCTAGTTCAGCGCGATGCGAGAACCTTATTCAGTAGTTGGGGCAGCTTGAATCGGCCTGAGTTTCCCGGAGA
>DAIQOO010000065.1:5167-9449 GCA_036787845.1 Acidimicrobiales bacterium | reverse complement strand
AGCGAGACCGAGCCCGTGATCGAGTTGCCGGGCTGACGGGCAGAGAGCGACGACCAGAGCAACACGACGGCAGCCGCCAAGAAACAACTCAGCGCGCTTACTAACAGCCAGCGCCGACGGCGACGCACAGGTCGCGGCGTCGTGATTTTCGAGCTCAGCGCGCCCAGCGCCAACTTCGCGGCGTCGAGTGCAAGGTCTTCGCGTGTTTCGATGGCTGACACCTCTGCCGCAGAGAGTTCGCCAGCGGCGAGCTCTCGATGCGCGTCGTCGATCGACGCTTCACGAAGGGCGATCTCGTCGCGGAGTTGTTGTTCGCCCGGCTTCATCGACGCCTCGCGAGTCGTAGGGCGCTCACTATGAGGAGCACCACGACGAGAAGCGGCACGATCCACAGCAACACGCCCAAACCTGATGCCGGCGGGCTGAGCAGAATCGACGTGCCGTACACCGATTCGAGCGACGTCAAGATCTGATTGTCGGACTGGCCTTGGCGAACCTTGGTCGCGATTTCGTGGCGTACCGCAATCGCCGACGTGGCGTTACTCACCGCAACCGACAGATCGACACACGCTGGACAACGCACGAGCGTTTCCAAATGCTGCGTGCGCGCTAACGCCCCTGATCCACTCGGACGCAGCGCGATCGAAAAGACCACGACCGCGAGTAGCGCCACGCACCACAGCGCAAAAGAGCGAAGCACCTTCACGACGTTGCCTTTACGTGGGCGACGACGCCTTCGAGTTGCTTGGCGCCGACCGGACCGAGCAGCGTGGCTTCAACGACACCCTTCGCGTTGATGACGAACGTCGTGGGCGGGGACGTGACTCCGTAGCGATTGGCGATGACGCCGCCGGGGTCAATGACGGACGGATAGAGCGATCCGTACTGCGCGGCGAACGCGGCAGCGGCACTGAGCGAGTCATTAAAGACGACGCCCACCAGGTCGACGCCCTTGTTTCTCTCCTGCCACGCAAAGGTGGAAAGTTCGGGCGCCTCCACGCGACACGGACCGCACCACGATGCCCAGAAGTTCACGACGACCACGTGACCGAGTTCGCTCTTCAGCGACCACGTGCCGCCACCAAGTTTCGTTCCCGACAACTGCGGTGCCGCCTTGCCGAGCAATGGACTCGGCGCTTCGGTGGCACCAAGGACCGGATGACGGGTCGCCAAGAAGAGACTGAGCGCGACAACGACGACGATCGCCGCGAGTGAGGAGATCATAATCGAGCGCTTCACGTTGTCACCTCGTCGTTGTAGCGACGGCGAAAGAACGAGAGCGCACTGCCGAGTCCGATAATCAGTCCGCCCACCCAGAGCCACGCGAGCAATGGCTCGACGGTGACGCCAAGGACCACCGATCCTGCGGGGAGATTGTTACGCACCTGGGCGCCCGAGGTCGATCCGTTACCACCAACGGCCTCAAAGGTGACGTAGACGTCACGCGTCAAGTTCGAGTCGATCGCCGGCGTGCCGACCGTCTGGCCATTTCGACCGTTGTACGTGGTGACGGCGGGGAGCAGTCGGTGTCCGTCGACACTGACGCGCAGTTGCGTCGCCGAGCGAAGTGCGTCGCTGACGTTACGAAAGCCAGAAAAACCAATCAACTGACCGTCGATGATGGTGCTCTGGCCCGTGGCGAGCGTCACTTCAGTGCGCGTCACGTACGTCGTCGAGGTGACGATGCCCACGGCCAAAATCACGACGCCGAGGTGCACGATCATGCCGCCAGTAGCGGGCGCGCGCGCCACACTTCGCCACGAGCCCCGCCGAATCGCCGCGAGCAACGCCCCGCGCAATGTTCGCAACGCCGCGCCCGCGACGAGCACCGCGAGAAAGATCGCCGCGAGTTCAACCGGTCGACGTATGCCAACGATCAGTAGCACCGCGATTGTCAGCGTCGCCGCCCAGGCGCTGACGCGCGTTCGCGTCCAGAGCACGCGCGCGTCCGCGCGTCGCCAGCTCACGAGTGGCGCTATTGCCATGAGTACCAAGAGCAAAATGCTCACCGGGGCTGCGACTGAAGCGAAGTACGGCGTACCCACGGTGACCTGCGTACCGTTGACGGCCTGGTAGAGCAGTGGAAACACCGTGCCGAGCAGAACGACAATGGCGAAGCCCACGAAGAGGATGTTGTTCGCGACGAAGAGTCCTTCGCGTGAGAGCGGATGATCAACGCCGACGGGCGCGCGCAGACGGTCCCCTCGCCACGCGAGGAGACCCGCGCCAGAAATGACGACCACGAAGAACAGCCCAATGAGCAATGGTCCGAGCGTGCTCGAAGAAAAAGCGTGCACGCTCACGAGCACGCCCGAGCGCGTGAAGAACGTGCCGAGAATCGTGAGCGCGAACGTCGCGATGGCGAGCGAGAGATTCCAGACCCGAAAGAGCCCCCTGCGATCTTGGACGATGACCGAGTGGATGTACGCCGTCGCGGTGAGCCACGGCAACAACGCGGCGTTCTCCACCGGGTCCCACCCCCAGAAACCACCCCAGCCCAGTACCTGGTAGCTCCACCACGCCCCGAGCACTATGCCGAGCGACAGCGATCCCCAGGCGAGGACCGTCCAGCGACGCTGTTCGAGGGGCCAACGATCTTGCACGCGTCCGGTGAGGAGCATCGCGATCGCAAAGGCGAAGGGCACGCTGAATCCCACGAAGCCGAGGTAGAGAAACGGCGGGTGCGCGGCAACGAGGGGGTTGTCTTGGAGAAGTGCGTTCGGTCCCGCTCCTTGATGCACGAGTGCTGCGTTATGCAAAAAGGGATCGGCCGGTCCCATCATAAGCAAGGTGAAGAACGCAGCGATACCAAAGAGCACCGTCGTGGCCCAACCCACGACCGCGTCGCCGCGGTCTCGGCGGTAGTAGTACAGCACGCCGAACGTGATGACACTCTGTAACAGCACCCACAAAAGAAGTGATCCCTCGAGGGCCGACCACATGCCGGTGATCGAATAGAGCAACGGCGTAAACGTGGCGTTGTTCTCGGCGACGTAGGCCAAAGAGAAGTTGTGGGTAATGAGCGCGAACTCCATGACGCCCACGGCCGCGACGATCCCAAATAGCGCGAGTGCGGCCCAGCGGATCGCTCGCGACGTGCGGTGCTGGCGAAGAGCTCGTACTTGTTCGATGATGCCACCGAGCGTGCCCACGAAACTGACGTAGAGACAGACTCGTCCGAGCCACGTCAGGGTCATCGCGACGTCCCGTTGGGGGCCTTCACGCGCGTGGGGTGCGCGGCGATGTACGACGCGGTGTGCTTCACGAGAATCTGCGTTCCGTAAAAGCGGTCCGACGTCGCACTCGTGAAGTGACCCACGACGACAACGGGGATGTTGGCTTGAAAGAGCTGCGGGGGTGAACCGTGAGCGCTCACGAAGACCTCTTGATTGTTGCCGCTCGTCATGTAGAACGACGCGCCGCTCGCGGTGCGCGTGATGGTGTTCGCCTTGACGACGCCCTCCAATCGAATTGTCGACGTGCCGAGCTTGGCTCTGGACTGCATGGCTTGGGGAATCGTTTCGAAGTAGTTCAACGAGTGCAGCAGCCCCTGGCTGAGTAGGGCGATCACCGCGAGCGCGAGCACGACCAACACGCCAATCGTGCGGCGACGTCCGCGCCGCGCCACCATCGGAGCGGCGACGGGCGTGAGGTCGAGAGGAGCGTCAGCGTTGAGCACGTCGTCCTCGCCACCAGATTGACAGCGCGTACAGCGCTAATCCCCCAAAGGCGAAGGCGTAGCCCGCGACCACGTAACCCATTAGCGAACGCCCTCACGACGACGTTGGGTGAGCGCTTCGTCGAGCGACAACTCATAGCGCGCGTCGCGCAGCACTTCGAGTCGATAACGAGCCCGCAGCAGCCAAAAGAAGAGCAGCGTGAAGGCGAAGAAACTGATCAACAGCGTCCAGGCCTGAATGCCGTGAATGAGCAAAGTGCGATTTGCCGTGAAGACCGTCGCGCCCTGGTGCAGGGTCTTCCACCACTGCACGGAAAAGTGAATGATCGGAACGTTGATCGCGGCCAGTATCGCAAAGACCGCGCTGCGCCGGGCCCGAAGTTCAGGGTCATCGTTCGCTCGTCGAAGCGCCAAGTACCCAAGCGCGAAGACGCCCAGTATCGCTGTTGAGGTGAGGCGCGCGTCCCAGGCCCACCACACCCCCCACGTGGGCCGTCCCCAGATCGAGCCGGTAATGAGCGTCAACGCAATGAACACGACGCTCACCTCCACCGCGCAGTGCGCTATCCGGTCCATTACCGGTGACCTCGTTCGACGCCACAG
>DAIQOO010000065.1:0-5067 GCA_036787845.1 Acidimicrobiales bacterium | reverse complement strand
CCACCGCGCAGTGCGCTATCCGGTCCATTACCGGTGACCTCGTTCGACGCCACAGATAGAGCACGCTCGCGACGGTGGCGGTGCCAAAGGAGACGTAGAGACCAACCCACGCCACGGCGGGGTGCACGTACACGAGGCGCGCCCAGTTACCTTGAATCTGGTCCGGCGGAGTAACCCAGAGCCCGAACCAGAAGGTGAGCGCCAGCAGCACGAGCGTGACCGGTCCGAGTAGTCGTTGGGAGAGCTGCTTCGTCATGATTCCTCCAGAACACCGTAAAGGAGAATGCCGAGAGCGAGGTAGGCAACCAGAGCGACGAGGGAAATTAGCCACCACTGCCAGAGCGCGCCGCCGTGGAGCGCGGCACTGAACGAACGCTCGCCCGCGATTAGAAGTGGCGCAAAGGCCGGGAGCGACAAGACCGGCAGCAGCGTCGCTGGACCCTGGCCCCCGCCACTCATCACGCCGTACAGCGTGCCAGCCGCCGCCAACGCGGCCAGTGTCACTGCGACGCTCGGCAACGCCGACACGGTCCCACTGAGCTGCGTGTGCAAGAACAACACCGCGCCTCCGAGCAGTACGACGCCCGTCAGCCAGAGCTCGACCGTCAGCGCGAGCGCCTTACCGAGGAAGACGCCCGCTGGATCGAGTCCAAGGGTCGCGACCGACGCCCTCGTGCCTGGCGAGCCTTCAATGACCCGACTGCGATTGATCATGAGCAACGCCACGAGCAGCATCACCAAATAGAACAGCCCAGGCGCGGCATTGGAATGACCCGCTTGGACGGGACCGAGCGCGAGACCGCACAACACCAGCGCCATGACACCAAAGGGCAGCACCTGCCAGAGCAGTACGCGAGAGCGTCGCTCGATGCGCAGATCCTTTGCTGCTACCAGTAGCGCGACGCGGATCACGAGTCGTCCCCAACGATCAGTCCACCAGCCATAGTGAGCGTGCGTGGGCGAAGAGCACTCGAGCGAAGCGGGTCGTGCGCGCTCACGACAACAGTGGCTCCGGCGTTGACGACGTCGCTAATGAGCTCGTCGAAGAACGTGCGCCCCTCGTCGTCGAGCGAGGCGTACGGCTCGTCGAGGAGCCACAGCTCTGGTCGGCGCAACATAATCCACGCCAGTCCGAGCCGGCGGCGCTGACCAGCGCTGAGCTGTTTCGCTGGTGTTGACGCGCGAGCGCTCAGGCCAACTCGATCGAGCACCGTGGCGATGTCAGCGAGTGGGCGCTCGAGTGCTTTCGCCGCGAAGACGAGATTTTCATTCGCGCTGAGATCGTCGTAGAACGAACCCTCGTGACCAAGCCAACCAACGCGTCGCCGAAGTACTCGAAGGTCACCCGCCTTCAAGTCGATCCCACTGACTTCGCCGGTGCCTCTCGACAGCGTGACGAGGCCGCCAAGAAGTCGGAGCAGGCTGGTCTTGCCCGCGCCGTTCGCTCCGGTCACGACGCTGAGCGAGCCAACGGCAAGGTCGAGATTCACGCCACTTAAAAGAGGAAACCCACCGACGAGCACGACCGCGTCACGCAGTGTGACCCTCGTCGAGGAACTGCTCGTCGTCAAAACGAACTAGCGCTGCAGCGCTTTGAGATCGGCATCGACCATCATCTCGATCAGCGCGTAGAAATCCGTCACGCACTTCCAGCCGAGTACTTGGTGAGCTTTGGACGCGTCGCCCACCAGCAGGTCCACTTCGGCGGGACGAATGAAACTCTGATCGACATTCACGAACTCTTCGTAATTGAGGCCAACGAAGCCAAACGCCACTTCGCACAGCTCTCGCACCGAATGCGTCTGGCCCGTAGCGACGACGAAGTCATCGGGCGTGTCGCGTTGGAGCATTAGCCACATCGCGCGTACGTAATCCTCGGCGTAGCCCCAGTCGCGTTGCGCCTCTAGGTTGCCCAGGCGCAACTCTTTGCTAAGTCCGGTTTTGACGCGAGCGACGCCGTGGGTCACTTTGCGAGTGACGAACTCGATGCCTCGTCGAGGCGATTCGTGGTTGAACAAGATGCCACTCGAGGCGTGCAGACCGTAACTTTCGCGGTAGTTCACCGTGATCCAATGTCCGTACACTTTGGCGACCCCGTAGGGACTGCGCGGATAGAACGGCGTGCTCTCGTTTTGAGGCACGGCTCGGACCCGGCCGAACATCTCTGAAGAACTGGCCTGATAGAAGTGAATCTCGGGGTCGACGATGCGAATGGCGTCGAGCATGCGCGTCACGCCGAGCGCCGTGGCCTCTCCAGTGAGAACCGGCTGAGCCCAAGAGGCTTGCACGAAGCTTTGAGCGGCGAGGTTGTAGACCTCTCTCGGGCGGTGGTCGCGCAGCACGTTAATTAGCGACACCTCATCCATGAGATCACCCGATACCAGCGTCAAACGATCTTGGATGTGACTGATGCGCTCGATGTTGACGGTGGAGCTGCGTCGTATGAGGCCGATGACCTCGTAGCCCTCGCTCAGAAGAAGTTCGGCGAGGTAGGAGCCGTCTTGGCCGGTGATGCCGGTGATCAGCGCGCGTTTGGCCACTGAAGTTCCTCCACCTCGTGGGCACTGACGAGGAGTCACTGCCGCGAATCACTCTACTACTGGGCAAAACTAGACCCTCGACCTAGCCTTTCATCGTGGGCCGCCTCGTCGTCGTCAGTTTTCGCCTCGGCGGCGCCGACGGCGTGAGCATCGAGGCTGCGAAGTGGATCGACGCGCTTCGCCAACTCGGTCACGACGTCGCGACTCTCGCGGGCGAAGGTGACGCCGACGTGGTCTTGGAAGGACTCGCGATTGGCGCCTCGACGGCACCGTCGCTCTACGACGTCGAAGCAGCGCTACACGACGCCGATCTCGTGATCGTTGAGAACCTCATGTCGCTGCCACTCAACGTCGCTGCGCGCGAGGTTCTCTACAAAACTCTCGAAGGTCATCGCGCTCTCTTTCGACACCACGATCTGGCGTCGCAACGAGCACAGTTCCACGACGCTGACGCGCCGCGGGACGACGAACTCTGGCACCACGTGACTATCAACGACGTATCGCGAAATGAACTCGCTCGTCACGGCATCCACGCGATCACGATGCGCAACTCCTTCGACTGTGATCCACCGCTTGGACGACGTGACGACACCCGTCGCGCTCTCGGAGTCGAAAACGAACGACTCGTGGTGATGCCCACGCGCGCGATTCCGAGAAAGAACGTCGAGGGCGCCATTGCGTTAGCCACGTCGCTCGAGGCGACACTGTGGCTACTCGGTCCCGCCGAAGACGGTTACGCTCCGACTCTCGAGACGCTGATCAACGACACCGAGGTGCCAATTCTGCGTGGACTGCCCGAGGGATTCGACGTCCACGACGCGTACGCAGCGAGTGACCTCGTCACCGTGCCCTCAACGTGGGAGGGATTCGGTAATCCCGTACTCGAGTCGGTCACGCATCATCGACCCTTGGCCGTCTATCCCTACCCAGTGCTCGAGGAGATCCGCTCCTTCGGCTTTCACTTCTTCGCACTCGATGACACCGTCGCCCTTCGTTTGTTCCTCGAGAATCCCGACGAAGGGCTCTTCGTTCACAATCTCGAACTCGCTCGCCAATACTTCAACGTGGCGACCCTTGGCTCTCGTTTGGCCGCACTTTTAGCGTCAATGGACGTCAAGTGAAGCCAACTAGTCTTATCTCTGATGGTCATCAACGACGAGCGATCTCCCCAGACCGCGCGCACACCACAGGGTGAACGACGAGATCAACTGCTCTTAGTAGCGAGATCGATTTTCGCCGAACGCGGCTTTCGGGCGACGACGATGGACGACATTGCGAAAGAGGCCGGCTTCACCAAGCCCATCCTTTATCAGTACTTCGAATCTAAGACAGAGCTCTATCGCGAGATCGTGAACCAAACGGCCGAGAAGCTTCTCACGTCCCTTCGTGACTCCGTCGCGGACGTCGACTCGCCCAGAGCCAAGATCGAAGTCGCCTTTCGCGTCTACTTCGAGATGGTCGTCAGCGAAACCGACGCCTTTCGCATCCTCTTCATTCACTCGCACGAAGGAGAGACGAGGGGCGATCTTCGAGCCGTGGAACTCGGCCTCGTGTCGTTCCTAGAACCGCTCATCGCTGTTCGTATCAAACCCGACCACCGTCGTCAACTAGCGGCGGGTGTTGTTGGCATCGCCGAAGGCGCCGCGACGGCGTGGCTGATTCAACAAGAGGGAAAGGGCTGGCCCACGCCAGCACCCGGCGTCGCTGAACGACTCGCGCAACGAAGCGCCACTCTCGCCTGGGGTGGACTGCGTGCCGTCGAACTCGACTAAGTACGTTCACCGCCAACCATGGCGCTGAAGTCCTTCGCCATTGCCCAAAGCTGCCTCACGCACGCGTCGTACGTTTCCTGATCTCCCCCGGCCGGATCTTCAACGTCAAAGAACATGGATGGTTGGCGTAATGCCACAAAGCCGATCTGCTCGTCGAACGACGCGTCACGTGGTGCTTCGACAATGAACTGATCAAGCATCACTGTCTTTGGGGCACCGTCAGGAAAGTTCTTTCGAACGAAATTGACGTGGGCAGCCTCGCTGGTGACAATCACGTCGGCCCACGCGACGTCTTCGTCGCTGAGCTGGTGACTGCGGTGTGCGTTGTAGTGGTGCGCGCCTAAGTCCTCCAGACTCACCAGAGCGGATTTGGTGCGCGAACTCATCGCATTGCCCTCAATGACGTGAGTGCCGGCGGAGCGAATCTGCCAGTCAAAACCATTGACTTCGGCGATACTCGTGAACATATAACCGAGCATCACGGAGCGAGCAACGTTGCCCGTGCACAACGTCACGAAACGCAGCGCTTCATTCGATCGTTGATTTCCTTGTCGCACTAACGAAATCCTAGGAGTGAGGTCCTAGAAGGCGTTGGCTCAACGGATCTGCACTCCGGAAATGGCGCGGGCAATGATGAGCCTTTGGATCTCGCTCGTGCCCTCGAAGTCCGTGTAGCTAGTGGAGCAACGTACGTTCTCGCAGGTCAAAGGCATCTTGTTCAAAATATGGACCCACGAATTGTGGGTTCACCGCAA
>DAIQOO010000064.1:7804-9558 GCA_036787845.1 Acidimicrobiales bacterium | reverse complement strand
GCGCAGACAGAACGAAGTCTGCATCACTTCGCAATCGGTATCGAGACGATGCCGTCGGCGGTCATTCGAGCATTTGGAATCTTAAAGATGGCCTCGGCGAAGGTGAATCATGATCTGGGCAAGCTCGACGATGAGCAGGCGTCATTGATTGATCGCGCGGCCAGAGAAGTGATGGACGGCACGTTGTCTGATGAGTTCCCTCTTCGAATCTGGCAGACCGGTTCGGGTACGCAGACCAACATGAACGTAAATGAGGTGATTTCGAACCGAGCTATTGAACTCGCTGGCGGAGAGATGGGCTCGAAGGTCCCGGTTCATCCAAACGATGACGTCAACATGTCCCAGTCCTCGAATGACACGTTTCCGACAGCTATGCACATTGCGGCCGTCGTCGAGATCACGAGTCGACTCGTTCCCGCGGTAACGCGCCTCCGTGACGCCCTAGACGAAAAGGCGACAGCGTTCGCCACTATCACCAAGATCGGCCGCACGCACCTCATGGACGCAGTGCCGCTCACGCTGGGTCAAGAGTTCTCGGGCTACGTCGCGCAACTCGACGCGGACATTGACCGCTTGCACGTCGTGCTGCCGGGATTGTATGAACTTGCGGCCGGGGGTACTGCAGTGGGCACGGGCCTAAACACGCATCCCGAATTTGGTGTGCGCGTCGCCGCGGAGATCGCCAAGTTAACTGGTGAACCCTTTGTCACCGCGCCAAATAAATTTGCCGCCCTCGCCGCTCACGACGCACTGATCTTTGCGCACGGCGCCATCAAAACCCTCGCGGCGAGTCTGTCAAAGATCGCCGACGACGTGCGCTGGCTCGGTTCGGGACCCCGATCGGGACTCGGCGAACTCAAGTTGCCCGAGAACGAACCCGGCAGTTCCATCATGCCGGGCAAGGTAAATCCGACCCAGAGTGAAGCCATGATCATGGTCGCCATTCAAGTCTTTGGCAATGACACCGCCGTTGGAATCGGCGGCGCGCGGGGCAACCTTGAACTCAACGTCTGCAAGCCGGTGATCATTTACAACTTTTGTAACTCCATCGATCTCTTGACCGATGCGTGTGATCGTTTCCGCGAGTTTTGCGTTGAAGGTATCGAGCCCGACTACGAGCAGATACAGAACCACCTCAATAACTCCCTCATGTTGGTGACGGCGCTCAATCCGATCATTGGTTACGACAAGGCGGCCCAAGTAGCGAAGAAGGCGCTCAAAGAACGCTCGACGCTGCGCGAAGCGGTCGTGTCGCTCGGTTTCATGAGTGCCGAGGAGTTCGACGCCGCGGTGGTGCCTGACGAGATGACCCACCCGTAATTGCGTCGCCCGACATCGACTGAGTTTTCGGATCGTGTCAGTTCGTTCTACTAAGTTTTCGGTAGTGATCGATGCACTTGGCAATCTTGACCCCGCGCTTCGACGGGCTTGGCATCCGCTCTGTCGCTCGAGTGAGGCCACCTCCAATCCGCGTTCATTCGTGCTGCTGGGACAGCGCTACGTGGCGTTCCGCTCACTCGACGGGGACGTTCGCGTCTTTAATGATCGCTGCCCACATCGCTTCGCGCCGCTATCTCTCGGCTCGTGTGAAGGTGACGCGCTTCGTTGCGGGTATCACGGATGGGTCTTTGACGCGAAGGGTTTTTGCGTTGAGATTCCCGCACTCGGTCCCGACGCCGTCGTGCCGTCGCGAGCGAAGCTCGAGGGACCTGCCGGGATACACGAATCGCACGGCATGGTCTTCGTCGCGCCCG
>DAIQOO010000064.1:0-7704 GCA_036787845.1 Acidimicrobiales bacterium | reverse complement strand
CTTCGAGGTCGAGGTCGTCAATGAGGATCTTCGCCTGCAGTCTCGCTACGAAGTTCTTTCGCTACCTTTGGACATCACGACAGAGATCCATACTCGTGCCGATAAAACCACGGTCGAACTTCGTCGTGTCCTCAAAGACTTCGTCACCGCCTCGCGTGAGCATCGAAGCGACGCAATAGTGATTGAGTGACCAATTCGCTTAAGCCAGTTGTAGGAACCCCGACGTGACACAGAGTCCAAAGGCGCAGATCACGAGCATGCCGGTCACGATGGAAACCACGACGACGCGAGTTCCCCCACCACGTCGTGACGCCATGGGACGAGGCATGTACCACTCGGGCAACAAGTTCTGTCCAAAGTCGTAACTCCAGTTCCACGGGACGGCGTTGGGATCCAGCTCTACATCGGGATCGGCGGCGAGAGCGAGAACTGTCAACTCTTCATCGGAGAATGTGTCGCGAATGGAGGCGTCGCCGACCGGTGACTCGGAGTGCTGCATCACTGCCTCCTTACGCGCGGACCTACGAAGACGCTCTCAACCCTCAACCTACGCTCTTCACTTTGTTATTGAGCGTCGGTCAGCTCACCGGCAGGTTCCACAGCGCCATCCAGCGCGAAAGATCCTTTTCCATCGGTAGGTCGGAGCTAAGAAACGATTGCACCCGCAGTTCCAGTTCGTTGTTTCGCTGGGTCGCCCCCGTGGGCGCGAAGGGGTAAAAGGTGCCTTGTTTTAAGAGATAGACCATACGTACCGAACCTTCACCCGGGGGAGTCTTCGCGACGAAACCAAAGACCGCGCACAAGAGGCGCGGACCGAGTCCGTGTTCGACCATGGACGTGTTCGCCGCGTGCACGCGCGTCACGAGTGCTTCGAAATCGGGATCGGTGACGACGAGCCACTTGAATCCGAGATCGTCGGTCGTTAGTGTGACCTTGTTGTTCGTTTCGTCAAAATCGAGTAATTGCTTTATGTCTTCGTCGGTCGTGAGCGTGCTTTCGCCGCTGCCGGACTTAAAGCAGAGTCCGCCCTGGCCGGAACTCACGAGATCGAGTTCACTCTCGAGGGTGAGCGCCGCCGTGGGGAGTGCGAAGAGATTGTCGAGGTTGGGCGCGACTTGCTTGGTGCGCCCGAACAGCGTGTCGCGCAGTCCCACTAGCCGTTCAGTTCCTTCTCGAGTTTGTTCAACTGGTCCAGGCGCTTTTCGAGCGACGGGTGAGTGGAGAAGATGGTGGCCGCCGTACCGCCGGCGAGGGCGGGCGCGAAGAAGAAGGCGTTCATGCCTTCGGACTTGCGAAGGTCCGTGCGGGGAATCTTCGCGATGTCGCCCGTGATGTGCACGAGCGCACTCGCGAGCACGCTCGGTTTGCCGATAAGAATCGCGCCCGAGCGGTCGGCGGCGAGTTCGCGGTAGCGAGACAGTGCCATCGTCAAAAGGAACGCAATGGCGTAGATCACCATCGAAATGAGCATCGTGATCATCTCCAAGAGCACGATGTTCTCTCCGTCGCGACTGTTACCGCCGCCTCCGAACATTGCGCCAAACATGGCCATGCGACTCACGAGTCCCGCGAGCATGCCTACGCCAGCAGCGATCGTCATAACGGCCACGTCGCGGTGGGCGACGTGGCTGAGCTCGTGAGCGAGGACCGCTTCGAGCTCTTCGTCGTTCAGCCGACCCATCAAACCGCGCGTGGCGCAGATGACCGCGTGGTTGGGACTGCGGCCCGTCGCGAACGCGTTGGGCATGTCCATCTCAGAGATGCCCACGCGGGGCTTCTTCATGTTCGCGAGCAAGCACAGACGGTCGACGATCTCGTGTAGACGTGGCTCTTCTGCTGGCGTCACTTCGTGAGCGTGCATCGAGAACATCGCGATCTTGTCCGAGAAGTAGTACTGGGAGAAGATCAGCGCGCCGACGATGACGATCACGAGGACCGTCGACACGCCAAGGCGCAACATCAACGAGACGATGATCGCGTACAGTGCCACGAGCCCGAGGCCGGTGAAGAACATTCGTACGTTCAAGCCGTGGTCGGTTTCAATCTTGGTTTTTGCCATCGTTAGTGTCCGTCGTTACTGGGCGCGTCCGACGTTGAACTCGAGGGCAGTTCGCCCGAAGTGCCACTGGCGACCTGGGTCTTCAGCGCGGCGAGTTGTGCGTCGATGTTGGACGACGCCGAGGACTTGTCCAACTGCGCTTGGATGTCGTCATTGGTGCTCGTGAGATCGGTCAACGCGCCTGAGGCGAGTAGTTCGTCCAAGGCACCACTGCGGGCCTGCATCTCGGCAACTTTGTCTTGGGCGCGTTGCATCGCGGCACCCGCGTCACCCATCGACGTCGAGATGCCACTAATGGCCTCATTGACGTGCGCGGACGCTTCAGCGGCGGTGTAGGTGGCCTTGATCGTCTCCTTTTTGGTGCGAAAGGCCTCGACCTCGGTCTGGAGCTTGGTCGCGGTGTCCTCGAGCTTGTGCTGTTGCTCTTCGATCGAGGCGTGTTGGGTCGCTAAGTCGTTGAGCTGTCCCGCGATCGCTTCGCGACGCGTGAGGGCTTCGCGCGCCAGGGGCTCATTGCCCTGGGCGAGGGCGGTCTTGGCCTGATCGGCGAGTTTGTCGCCCTGGCTCTTTAACTGCTCGGCCTGGATCTCAACGCGCTTACGAGCGGTGGCGACGTCGGCGACGGCGCGCTTGACCTTGGTGAGATTCTCCAACTGTTGGGTGTAGGAGAGGTCGAGCGTTTGACGCGGATCCTCGGCCTTGTTTAACGCGTCGTTGGCCTTCGCTTGAAAGAGCGTCGAAATGCGCTTCATAATGCCCACGTGGGCCTCCTTTTGTTACTTGACCAGACTAGAACGTGACCACGAAGTTCACGTCAAAAACACCTGGCCCTATTGGCTTTCGCCCTTAATTTCTTGGTAAATCTGTGTCTTGGGCTTTCGCCTCTCCGGCGAGTTCTTGGCGATACGACGCAAGATCTCCGCTCAGTGTGTCATCCGACGTCGCCAGTATGCGTAACGCCAACAGGCCGGCGTTGGCGGCGCCGTTGATCGCGACAGTGGCGACGGGCACGCCGCGGGGCATTTGGACGATCGAGAGTAGTGAGTCGAGTCCGTCGAGGCGCGCGAGCGCCACTGGCACGCCAATGACTGGCAGTGTGGTGACCGCGGCGAGCATGCCCGGTAAGTGCGCGGCGCCGCCGGCGCCTGCGATGAGCACTTTAAGACCACGATCGCGAGCGGTGTTGCCGTAGTCGAGCATCGCTTCGGGCGTTCGGTGCGCTGAGACGACGCGTATCTCGTAGTCGACGCGAAACCGCTCGAGTACCTTTGCGGCGTCGTTCATCACCTCAAAGTCGGACGACGAGCCCATCACGATGGCGACTACTGGTTGCACTACGCCTCCCGGGTCGAGGTGCCGTACGCGAGGGCACTTTTCCATGCTCTCACGTGCGCGCTCGCCGCTTCGTCACCGAGGGCCGTGACGTGGCCCAACTTGCGCCCCGGTCGCCATGTCTTGCCGTAATCGTGGACGAAGACGCCCTCGACGCTCCTCGCGCCGTCGAGCGAACCCGGTTCGTCGGCCCCGATCACGTTGACCATGACGGCGTGGTTCGCGAGCGTCGCCACCTCCTCGAGGTCCTGCCCGCTCACCGCACGTAGGTGCTGGGTGAATTGGCTCGTTGAGGCGCCTTCAATGGTCCAGTGCCCCGTGTTGTGAGGTCGAAGGGCGACTTCGTTCACCACGAGGCCCTCGTCGGTAATGAAGTATTCGATGGCGAGAATGCCGACGCCCTCTACCAGCGTCGCCACGAGTTCACTGAGTTTTCGGGCCGACGAAAGGAGCTCGTCACTGAGTTGACTGGGAAAACGCACTTCAACGCACATGCCTTCTCGCTGCATCGTGGTGACGACGGGGTAAAAGACCAGCGTTCCCTCGAGCGCGCGCGCCACCAGCTGCGCGACTTCGCCACGCAATATGAGGCGCTCTTCGACGACGACCTCGCCGAATTCGCTCATCGTCGCAATATGAGCAAGTGCCTCGACGCGCGAGTCGGGAAAGGAAACGCCGCGCCCGTCGTACCCGCCCGTAGAGGCCTTCACGACTGGCGGCGTGTCGAGTTCATCGAGGAACGCCGCCAGTCGCTCATCGTTCGATGAGCTCACGACGAGAAATCGCGGCACCGGAATGCCGGCACGCTCGAAGGATCGACGCTGAAAGCCCTTGTCCACCGCGAAGCGCAGCGCCGCGCTGCTCGGGCGCAGAACGACACCCTCGACTTCTAGTTGTCTTAGTACGTCGAGGTCAACGAGTTCGTGATCGAAAGTGATGACGTCAACGTCGGCGGCGAGACGGCGAAGCGCTACTGGGTCACTCGCACGTCCTAGGACGACACCGGCGCACGTGGCGACCGCGGCGTCGCCCATTTCGTTGGCGAGCACGGTGACGACGACGTCAGCATCGTTGGCAGCTTCACCCATCATGCGTGCCAACTGTCCAGCGCCCACGACCCCGATCCGTTTCGAGACAGTAGGTTGGTGGACGTTCGACACGAATGAAACGCTAGTGGTCTTGGGGGTCATCGATAATGCGCATTGCCATAGGTCTGGACACGGATGGACCGATCGAAAAGACGATCGAGCGCGCGACGCGTCTTCGCGATCGAGGTTTCACGAGCTTGTGGTCGAGTCAGATCTTCGGGCCCGACACTTTGACGGTACTCGCTATCGTTGGGCGCGAATTGCGTGACGTAGACCTTGGAACGTCCGTCATTCCCATCCAGCCTCGCCACCCCTCGATGCTCGCCGCGCAAGCACGCACCGTCCAAGACGCGATTGGTGGGCACCTTTCGCTCGGCGTTGGACTTTCGCACCAAGTGGTGGTGGAGGGTCTCTGGGGCATCTCGTTCGAACGACCAGCTGCGTACATGCGTGAGTACATTGAGGCGCTTGCGCCAATGTTGCGTGGAGAAAACGTCAACGTGCAAGGAGAGCGCGTCAAGGCCATCACGATGAGCCCTCTTGGCCCAAAGGAAGTGTCGACGCCGAGTCTTTTGATCGCGGCGCTTGGTCCAAAGATGCTTGAACTCGCCGGCACTCTCACTGATGGCACGGTGCTCTGGATGACCGGCGTGAAAACCATCGCCTCACATATTTCCCCGACAATTCGTGCCGCGGCCGCCCGAGCCGGTCGCCCCGAACCGCGCGTCGTGTGTGCCTTACCCATGACGGTGACGACGGACATGGCCGGTGCACGTGAGCGCGTCAACACCGAGTACGCGATCTATCCGACGCTGCCGAGTTATGCGGCGATGATGGAGCGCGAGGGCGCGAAAGAGCCCGCCGACGTCGGACTAATTGGTTCCAAGCATCAAGTACTGGAACAACTTCACGCTCTGGCTGACGCCGGCGTGAGTGAATTCTCTGCCGCGCCCACGGGAACGAGCGAGGAACGAGAAGCTGCCCTCGACCTACTGTTCGAGTACGAACGCGGCGCGTAAGCCAGCATCCGAAAAATTGAAGATCACGCCGATAAAATAGCGTGCAACGAGGTGAAATAAAACTATGTCAACTGTCGCAGCCCTACTTTCAATTGTTCTTTTCTTGGCCTTTGGCTCGGCGGGAGCGCAGAAGATCGTCTTCAATCCCACGATGTCGCACACTGCCGATCATCTTGGCTTCACCAAGCGCGCCTATCAACGCATCGGAGGACTCGAGGTGATTGGCGCGATCGCGCTACTCATCGGTCTCGCCGCGAAGGGCTCGTCGATTCTCGCGATTCTGAACGAAGTCGCTGCCGCCGCGTTCATTGTCTTGATGTTCCTCGCGGTGATGACGCACCTACGAAAGGGTGACGGCGCAAAGTTCTTCACGCCCGCGCTCGTGCTCGGTGTCGTGTCGCTCGTCGAGTTGATCGCTCGCCTTCTGGCCTGAGGCCTACATCGACACCTTGGTGTGTTTGAACTCGTTCAACGCGGGCTGCATGGTCATCAATTGCACTAGTGATTCAATCATCGTTATTGACTCCTCGGGAGCGCCGTTGGGCGTGGTCATGTAGCGAACAAAGGTGGCGTCGCCGCCAACGACAAAAGTCGGCACGCCGAAGGCCTCGTAGCGCTCGAATTCACGAAAACTCTCACCAATGACCTGATGGGGCCGACGCGACGCCACGTCGGCCATGGCCTGATCGAGGTCCACACCCGTTGGTCGAAGGACGACGTCGATCTCCTCTATTGACACCAAGCGAATGGCGCGTTCGTGGCGAGCGCGAAACAGTGCTTCGTGGGCGTCGAGAAACAAGTCGGGCTGAAGATCACGAATCGACGTACTCACCGCGAGCGCCAAGTGCTCCTCGTCGCGTGACGGGTCATCCCAGACGTCGGGAGCGCTGGGGGCCTTGTAACCCTGGCTCATTGTCCAAGGAACGAACGTGACGTCGAAGTCGCCGCCAGCCCTAAGTGCCGTGATGGCGTGTAAATGAAGGTTCTTCGCGAATGGACAGCGATAGTCGTAAGAGAGTTTGAATGACAGCACCGCACCAGCCTAGGAACTAGCGCACGGGAACCGGCACACCTTGGCTGCGACAGAGGTCTTTGAAGGAACAGAATCGACAGGCGTTCGAAGACGGCGTCGCTGGAAAGTCGCCGTCGGCGTAGTAACGATTGATCTTCGCCCACGCTCCCGTAGCGGCGTTCGCGCGAGCTTTCACCAGGACGTCCGAAACGTTTCGTTCAATGGACTGGCCGTGCGCTACGTACATCAATCGAATCTTCGTTGGCCGCTCACCCAACTTGGCCTCACAAAGAGCGGCGTAGAGCTCGGTGTTGGCGAAAGTGTGACTGTCGTAGTTGCGATTAGGCAGGGCGCCGGTTTTGTAGTCCACGATGGTGAGCGAGCCGTCGGGACTTCGGTCCAATCGATCGAGGATGCCAAAGAGCGGCGTTCCGTTGATGTCGACGCCAAGTCGCAGTTCGACGCCTTCACTCGCAACGCTAGTCGGGTCTTCCATCTCGAAGTAGTTCAGGATGATGGACTCGGTCTCGCGTAACAACTTGTCCATCATCGCCTCGTCGAGGTCGATGTCGCTGCGAACGTCGTCGGTGAGTATTTCAAACTTCGCTGGTTCAACGAACTCGCGAGCCCGCTCGATGGTTCGTTTCTCGTGGTCTAACAAGAAGAGCTGCTCGAATACGTAGTGCACAAAGCGTCCCTTCGCCGTGGCGTAGGACGCCGGTTGGGGCAGTCGCTCGATTGAGGCGTGCTGGTAACGACGAGGGCAGGCTTGAAAGTCAGAGAGGCGTGAGGGGGAAAGTGCCGCGGGAAGTGGTTGGTCAAACGCCATGGGGCCACGATAGGTCCCGACTGTGACGTACGGGTCGGACGTGCTGGGTAACAATGGAGTTATGCGCCACGACACTCTCGTCACTCGACACGGTCAGATCGTGCGCACAAAAGAGTGGCACGGCGTACGCTCCGGTGACCCGGTCGTAGTGAACGGTCCGAAAGAGCGTCGCCAGCAGTGGACCTTTGTCGCGCACGGGCTCAACGAAGTGACGGGCGAGGAGTGGGTGGAAGTTCGAGGTGGCAGAGTCGGCGAAGCCAAGGGCCGTTCCTTTCGCCCCGAGATGATCTATCCAAGCGGTGCCAGACGGGGATCGCGCGTCGTGGGTCTTTCGCTCGCTAGTGCTCCCCAGCTAGCGCTGGGTT
>DAIQOO010000063.1:2263-9581 GCA_036787845.1 Acidimicrobiales bacterium | reverse complement strand
GCCGAGTTCGTCATCTGGTGTTCACTCAGCGCGCGATCGCCGCTCGACCACACGCCGAGCACCGGTACCTGCACGGGGGGCAACGTCGGTGGATTAGCGACGAACGACTGTGGCGGAAAATTTGCGCGGTACCACAAGAGGTGCGTCGTCATCTGTCCGTCGCGTTCAAGCTCTTCAATGACCTGCTCCACGCGAGGATGTCCGGCCCAATGACGCATCGCCTCGTAGTCATTCTTGCGCAAGAACGCCTCGCCCACGCCTTCGTGAAAGAAGAGCAACGTGTACCAACTCTTGATCTGTTGTTCGAGTCCGGCGGAGCGAAACGACGTCGGGTGACCAACGGACACCACCACGAGGCGCGTCACGAGGTCCGCTCGATACGCCGCCGTGACCCAAGCCAGGTTCGCTCCCCAGTCGTGTCCAACCAGCGTGACGGGGTCTCCTCCGAGTGCGGCGACAATGTTCGCCACGTCACCTACGAGGTGGTGCATGGCGTAGTGCTCCACGTCGTCGGGCTTGTCGCTTTGGCCACAACCTCGAAGGTCCGGCGCGGCCACCCGATAACCGGCCGCCACAAGGCCCGGGACGACGTCATCCCATAGCGCTGAGGTGTCGGGCCAGCCGTGGAGCAAGAGAACTGTTGGACCCGCGCCGCTGACGCACACGTGAAGTCGCACGTCGTCGCTTTGCACCTCAAGAATCTCCACCGTGGTGACCGTACACCGAGTAGAACAACATCATGAACGCGTTTATTACCAACGTCCCCTCGCCGGTTGGACCTTGGGGTGTCGAAGGTACCGCCGATGCCGTAACGGCCATCTATCAGCCGGGCGAACGCCACGCTACGTCAAAGGGCACGTCCCCACGCGCCGTGAAACTCGCCGTCACTCAACTCAAGGAGTACTTCAATGGCACCCGGCGTCACTTCGACGTAGTGATGGCTGACGTAAAGGCGACCGAGTTCCAACGTGACGTCTGGGACGCTCTGGTAGAGATTCCCTACGGTGAAGTGCGCACGTACGGCGACGTCGCGTTAGAAGTCGGTCGCCCTCTGGCGTCACGCGCCGTCGGTAACGCGAATCACCTCAATCCATTTCCTATTCTTATTCCCTGTCACCGGGTGGTCTCGTCGACGGGCATCGGTGGTTACGGCGGCGGCGACCAAGTGAAGCGCTTTTTGCTCGCGCTCGAAGGCGTGCATTACTAGTCGTCTCGTTTTGGATAGAGCGGCATTTGGCGAACGGGCAGCGAGATGAACTCGCTGTCGCCAAAATGCGCCTCAATGAGATGGCGTGTGGCGCGTCGCGCAATCCAGAGCAGCAGCAACGCCGAGGGCAACTCAAGGAGCAACGCGACCAAGACGCTCGTGTCCAAATCGCCGTGTCCGGCGGTCGTGACGTCAAACCAGGCGTCGAGTAAGAGCAACGTCGCCGACGAAACGACGAGGGGAATGAGGATTGCCAGGCGACGCCACGCCGCCCAAGCGGAGGCGAGCAACAGCACGACCTCGGCGACGTCGACGCCGACCCACGCGAGGTCCCAGTGGTACGCGACGTAGTGCCGTGGTAGTTGCCAGGCGAGATAGATGGTCCAGAGAATTTCGAGCACGGCGCCCACAATGAGCGCCACCATCAGTCGGTCGCGCGGGCTTCGCGGCGCGAGATGAGCCATCACGACTATCGAGCTACGGGCACCGGGTTTTGTAGTGCTTCGAACATGGCGAGCGCACCCGCAGCTAGTGCGGCGCGCTCGGTGTCACTCAGCACGTCAAAACACTTCTCCATCGCGGCACTGGTCAATACTTCGGCGTACGCCTTCTTCTCTTCGAGCTCTTTCGTCACCGTAGGGGCGTCCTCCTCTGCGTAACCGTGCAACGTGAAGACGGTCGGATCCTGGAGGTAACAAGCGGCGACCACGTCGAGTCCCGCCTCGTGCACGGCGTGGATGTGCACGCCCCCTCGCAACTCTCGAAGAAAGATCGTTCCCAAATACGCGGCGTGCACCGGGTCTGAGGGAGCGGGGTACTTCTTGTAGCCGTCGACCAGGGGACACTGTCCAGCGGGCGCGGCGTCAACGACTTTGCGAGCGGCACTGGCGAAGGCCCCGAGTACGCCGAGATCGATACCACCAAAGCTCCGATCAGCGAAGGCGTAGGCCATTTGCACGTAGTCGGCCGCGATCATGACCGGGTCTGCCTTGGTCTTAGCCCTCGTCCAGAGAAAGTCAATTGTGGGGCCGTTGAAGAAGGTAAAAGCCTCAACGACGGTCGGCGTGTCGACGTCACCCATCGTGCCTGCTCTGCCGAGACCGTAGAACTCGAAGATATTGAGGCCATGCTCCTTACCTCGTTCGCCCGTCAAGGGATCGAAGTAGAAACTCATACCGAGGGTCTGAATGGGGTCGGCGGTAAGCGTTGAAAGTTCGTCAGCGTTCATAGCCCCGACTTTACGCCTCGAAGAGCTCTGCGGTCCACGGTCATCGACGCCGACCGTCACGGCGCACGCGCAACTCAATGCGAGAGCCAGTATCGACCTCAACGAAGCGCGCCGAACCACCGTGGCGCAAGACGATCTCCGTGACGATTGCTAGTCCTAGCCCCGTCCCGCCCGAGCGGCGACTTCGTGCAGAATCTGCCCTCGTGAATCGTTCGAAGAACCGGGCACTGTCGGCGACGTCAATCCCGTCGCCGTCGTCACTCACGAACACCACCGCCTCGTCGCCCTCGACGTGAGCGTCAAAACGCAGTTCGCTCTGGGCGTAGCGCATGGCGTTGTCCACCACGTTTCGAAGCATTCGTCGCAACATCGCCAGATCCCCGGTGACGCGTGTGTGTTGGACGGCAGTCGTGTCCACCGTCAGTTCGCTCATCGAACGAACGCGCGCCGCCTCTTCGTACAGCAAGTCGTCAATGTCAACGTCGACGCTCTCGGTATCGACGTGATCTTCGTCGTGTCGCGCCAGCCAAAACAAATCACCAATAATGCCGTCGAGTCGACGTCCCTCACGCATGATGACGTCGGCCACGTTCGACCAATTGGCGTGCTCGGGATCGCTGGTAGCGCGCTCGGTCGTCGCTATCAATGTGGTCAAGGGACTCCTAAGTTCGTGACTCGCGTTGGAGACGAACTCTTGTTGGAAACGTGACGCCGACTCGAGACGATCCAACATGGCATTCACCGTGCGCGCCATGCGCGCGATCTCATCGTCCCCGCCGGTGACCGGCACGCGTTGGGATAGGTCTTCGGCCGCAATTCTCTCGACACGGCGACGAATGAAGCCGACGGGCGCGAGCGCGAGACCGATGCCGATCCAAATTAAGGCGCCCGACAGCAACAGCAAGACTGGAAACGAGACCAAGAGACTCACCAAGAGCACTTGCACACTGTGCTGAATTGGTCCGCCGTAGACGTAGCCAAAGATGAGGCCCGGACCGCGTCTCGTGCTAATCGTGGTGACTTGTCCGGAACTCAACTGCGCCACGATGGCGTTCGTACCGACGCTGTGTACAAAGTGCAAGTCGTGGCCACCAGGCGTAGAGAAGTTCTCCACGGGGTGCGCCAGGATTGGCGAGTCTTGAATCGCCGCGCTGGCGGCCCACACCTGGGTGTCGCTGGCGTTAGTGACCTGCACGACGACGTCACCTTGGGTCGCGAGCACTACGAATCGATGCGACGCGCTCGGCGCCGAGGCGAACTGCATTTGGGTCTGTTCCATGACCGCGTCAATTTCAATCGTCGCCTGGGTCAGTAGCGATCGGTGCACCAGGTTCACGAGCGCCACGCCAGTGAACGTCAAGATGACCGCGATGGCGAGAACGAAAATCAACGTGAGTCGCGCTCGAATCGAGAGCTGACGCGTCTCGGCCATTACGTCTCGCGAACGCAGTAACCGACGCCTCGCACCGTTCGAATGACCGAGGGCCGCGTTGGCTCGTCAATCTTTCGCCGTAGGTACCCCACGTACACCTCAACAATGTTTTGATCACCGTCGAAATCACTCCCCCAGACCATGTTGAGGATGTCCGCTTTGGAGACTGCCTTCTCTGCTCGACTCATCAAGAGCTCGAGCAGCGAGAACTCTCGTGGCGTCAACGTCACGCCACGTCCGTAGGAGGTCACGTGACGACTAATTGGATCGAGCGTCACGTCACCGACGTTGAGCACACGTGGACGACCTCGCTCCTCACGTCGAAGCAGGGCGTGCAGGCGCGCCATCAGCACCGAGCGCTCGAAAGGTTTTCGCAGGAAATCGTCAGCGCCAACGTCGAGACCTTCGACCTCGTCCCACTGGCCTTCCTTCGCTGTCAACATGAGCAGTGGTGTCTCTACGCCCGCCTCGCGAAGGTCCTGACAGACGCGAAAGCCGCTGCGCTTGGGCAACATGATGTCAAGAACAATGACGTCAAACGTGCCCTTTAGGGCCTCTTCGAGGCCAGTATCGCCGTCGAAGCACTGCACGACGACAAACCCTTCGTCGCTCAAGAGGCCCGCCACCGCACCCGCGAGGTCGTGATCGTCCTCGACGACAAGTACGCGGCGAGGTTCATCACTCATTGCAAGTAGAGGTTACCGTTGGCCCCTTCGACGATTTTCAACTTGGTGAGGCCGTGCGGTGCAGGACCGACTATGACGCCGCCGGTGGCGATTTGAAACTGCGATCCGTGACACGGACAGACGATTACTTGCGCCGTGCTGGAGTAACCAACCGTGCAGCCAGTATGGGGACAGACGGCGTCGTAACCGAGGAATTCGCCACTTTGTGAGTGAATGACGATGCCTGGATCACCGTTCGAGGGAATGGTGAAGCTCGCCGTTTGGTTCAGCGGCACTTGACTCGATGATCCGAGCAACACGCCACTGGGCGACGGCCCGGTGGTTGTTGTGTTAGCCGGCGTGCTGGTAGAACTCGACGGCGTCGTGGTCGTGGTGGTGCCATTTGCCGAAAGGCTGTTGGACTCGCCTTTAGGCTTTGGCGCACCGCCAATCAACTTTCCCGTCACGGCGTCGGCGCCACCAATGATGAGTATTGACGTGCCCGCAATGGCGGCGACAGCTCCACCCAACACGAGCGCTCGGCGATCGACAGTATCGATTACGACGCGTGTCGCAATGGGCGCACGATCCCCGAGTAAGACCGGGCAGAACGCCGCGTCACAGGCCAGTCCGTGTCGAGCTTTGCACTTACCCTTCTCGAAGTGACCACAAATCTCTTGGACTTTCGCAAAGGGAATCGGCACGATAGCTGGAGACGGCAGTCCGCCTTGTTTCGCCGCGATGTTCGCGATAAACGCGTCGAGCGAAAGGCGTGATCCACCGCCTGCCACGATGAACGGAATCCACGCAAAGAAGAAGACAATGTCAGCACCAGTGAAGTACGGCGACGCGTGAAAGCTCACCGTCAAAAAGAGACTGAGCGAAAGAATCAGTCCGCCGAGCGCCGCTATACGCGTCCACAGTCCGAGCAAGGCACCGACACCAACGGCAATTTCGCCAAAAGCTATCGCGAGTCCAACCAGAGGCGCGTGACCAATCAGTGGCGTCAATAAAGAGTGAACCGGACTAACGCGCGCTGCACCGATCAGTTGGGAGTGAATGGAGTTCGGACTCCTCGAATCAAAGAAGTTCGGGTTGGCTAGTTTCTGCAAGCCCGCGTAGGTAAAAGTGGCACCAAGAAATAATCGAAGCGGTACGAGCGCCCACTCGGCCAGTACCCACGCGCGAACGGGTGCGTGAAAGGGCAGCGAACGCTCCTTTGGAGCGTGACGCGCCTTCGGCACCTGGCGCTCCGTGCGATATGACTTTGCCATCTCACCATGGTGCCACAGCACATTCGCCGATTCTTTTGTGCGCAAGCAGTCTTAGCGAAGATTTATCCACCACAATGGAGAGATGATCTACGCCTCAATCGTTTCGTTCTTCATTGGAAAGATTCAACATCTCTCGAGTGGACTTGTCTACGGGCTCGTGGCACTCCTCGTTTTTGGTGAGGCCGCACTCTTCTTTGGTTTTGTCCTTCCCGGTGAAACCGCGGTCGTGATCGCGGGCGTCGTCGCCAGTCGAGGACACATCAACATCGTGTTGTTGTGCGCGCTCGTCGTCGTCGCCGCGGTTGTCGGCGACTCAGTGGGCTACGAAGTCGGTCGACGCTACGGTGATCGCCTTATCCAGCTGCCGATCCTTCGTCGTCGACGCGTCGCGCTCGATCGTGCGTTAGAGGGGCTCCGACGGCGCGGTCCGATCTACGTGTTTATTGGACGATTCACGGCGTTCTTGCGCGCCGTCATGCCGGGCCTCGCGGGCATGAGCCAACTTCGCTATCGCCGCTTCTTGATCGCCAACGCCTCTGGCGCCATGATTTGGGGCGTCACCTTCACCCTGCTCGGGTACTTTGCGGGCGGCGCCCTCACGTCAATTGAGAAATACTCCGGCTGGGCTGGCCTCGCCGTCCTGGCGGCAGTGATTCTGTTCTTTCTCGGCATGCATTTCTTGAAAAAACGCCGCGAAGCGACGAATGACGCCAAGTGGACGAGCCAACATCCGAACGACGACTCAGCGAAGAGCGCTGAGTAGATCGCTCTGGGCACCCACGCGCCACTCGTTCGCGTGCTTTACGAGCAGACCAACTGTGACGGCCGTCGGTCCGCTACCGCGCAACAGCGAGCGCACGTAGAGTTCATCGACGTTCGACGTTTCTCGCGCTGCAGTGAGATCCTCTGGCGCCGCGTCAAGGGACGTGACCGCGCTCGATTGCACGAGGCGAGGTCCAACGACGTCGTCGACGCGCAACGCCTCAAGGAGACCAGCAATCTGAGCGCGCGCGAACGTTGCGTCCTTCGTGGCGCCACGTCGCCACGGCGGCGCGCTCGCCTCTAGGTATCCGCTGGTCACCAGCTCACTGGCGTTGGTGAAGGCGACCACGCCAGTGATGTCGTTCTCGTAACCAGCGACGATCCGACGGGCGTGCGCGAGGACATGGGGCACCACCCAGGGCAAGAGCCACGCCTCTTGGCCTAACCACGACGGCCAGACCGCGTCGACGAGTGCGATGGTGACGTCGAGTCCGAGCGAGCGAGCGTATCGAACGACCTCGCCGTAGCGAACCAGCGCCACTTCGTCCACGTTGCCTTGGCGTGGTTCCACGCGTGCCCACTCGATGTTGAGTCGCACCCCGTCAAAGCCCAATGCCGGCACGAAGTCGAGCACCTTCTCGTAGTCGTGCCACAGATCATCCGTCGTACCCGCTCTGGCGTGACGACCCAACGCGAGCGTGGGCGCGTAACACGTCATTGGTCCTCCGGCCTGGTCGTACCCGCCCTCAA
>DAIQOO010000063.1:0-2163 GCA_036787845.1 Acidimicrobiales bacterium | reverse complement strand
AGCGTGGGCGCGTAACACGTCATTGGTCCTCCGGCCTGGTCGTACCCGCCCTCAACGGCGTAACCCTCCAGCGTTACGAACAGCCGCGGTCGCGTGGTCACCGGTCCAGTTTCGCACGCGCGCTCGTGCGTAGCGTCAACTAGCGTTTCGAACGATGCCCGCGAGGGCCGCCTGAAGGAGATCTAATGGCCGACGAAGTACTTCGCGAACGACGTGGACACATAGAACTACTCACCATCAACCGTCCCGAGGCGCGCAACGCGATCAACCGCGCGACGGCACTCGCACTCAGTGACGCACTCGATGAGTGCGAAAGCGACGACGACGTCTGGGTCGTCGTGCTGACGGGCGCTGGTGACAAGGCATTCTCCGCGGGCATGGACTTGAAGGCCTTCGCTATGGGCGAGTTCCCCATCACCGAAAAGGGATTCGGAGGGATAACGAAGCGCGAGTTTTCCAAGCCGCTCATCGCTGCGGCGAACGGGTCTGCGTTGGCGGGCGGTTTCGAGATGATGATTAGTTGTGACATGGTCGTCGCCGCGGCACACGCCAAGTTCGGCATTCCCGAAGCGTCACGAGGTCTCGTTGCTGGCGCTGGCGGTCTCATTCGCCTTCCCAAACTGATTCCCATCGCCGTCGCTTATGAGATGGCCCTCACCGCCCAACCCATCGACGCCCAGCGCGCCTACGAGCTCGGTTTGGTCAATCTCGTTGTCCACGGTGATGAAGTTGTCAACGCCGCCGTGGAACTAGCTGAACGAATCGCGAAGAACGCGCCGCTCGCCGTTCGCACCTCCAAGGCCGTCATGCGCCGCGCGAGAGAACTCAACGAAGACGACGCGTGGACCGTCAATGACGAGGCCTTCGCGATGATCGGCCGCAGCGCCGACGCGATGGAGGGCGCGGTGGCCTTCGCCGAGAAACGCGAGCCCAACTGGCAAGGAAAGTAGGGAATGCGGTGCCGCTGCATCTCGCCCAGCCTCAACTCGCCGACGCGTGGACGATTATTCGGCTCAGTCTCCATGTTCTGGCCGCGTGCGTGTGGGTCGGTGGACAACTAGTACTGGCGGGACTCGTTCCGACGGTGTGAGGTATCTCGCCCGACGCGCCACGAAAAGTGGCCCAAGCATTCGCTCGACTTAGTTGGCCCGCCTTTGGACTCTTGATCGTGACTGGCGTATGGAACTACCTCGCGATTGATCACCGCGTCGCGACCACTAGTTGGAACGTCTCGTTTGGCATCAAAATGATCTGTGTCGTCATCTCGGGACTTGGCGCCTATATGCACGTACGCGCTTCTTCACCACAAGCAAAGGGCGCCTTCGCTGGAATTGGCATGGCGGGCACGATCGCGGCTCTCGTGTTGGGTGTCGCGCTCTCGGGCTAGTGCAAGTGGTAAATCAGCGCTGACGTCACGGCGGCCGACACCACGACAACGGGAAACGGCGCTTTCGCAAAGAGCAGCGCGAGCGCCACGAGAAGTCCTCCCACACGGTGATCGATGACGACGCGTGTTTTGTCGACGAGACCTTCCGCCATAACCAGTGCGCTGAGCAGCGAGATCGGCACAAGCGCGTTCACGCGTTGCAGTCGCGGATGCGCGAGCCATGCTTCCGGGATGAAGTAACCGAGCACCTTGATGGCGAAACACAGCACGCTCGTCGCGCCAAGCACTAGCCACGCCGTTGACGTCGTCACGGTGTCTTCCATCCAAAGACAACTGCTACGAGCACGCTCGCGATTATCGGCACGCCCGCGGGTAACCACGGCGTCACGAGTAGCGCAAATACCATCGACGTCCCCGCCACTACGCGAAGGCGCGTCGTCGTCAGCCGGGGCCAGAGCAGTCCAAGGAACGCCGCTGGCACGGCGGCGTCGAGTCCCCACGCGGCTGGAGTACCGAGCGCCTTGGCGCCGAGGGCGCCCAGTAGTGTGAAGAGATTCCAAAACAAGTACACGCCAGCACCGGTGAGCCAAAATCCGTAGCGCATGGCGATCGTTCCGCGGGGTGTCTGGGCGAGCGCAACGCCGGTTGACTCATCAATGGTGAGGTGCGCTGCCATGATCCGCTTGATCCCCGTCGCTCGAACGAGTGGCGCCATTTGCAGACCGTAGAGTGCGTTACGAGTGCCGAGCATCGTCGCGGCGGCGACCGCACTGAGC
>DAIQOO010000062.1:9494-9596 GCA_036787845.1 Acidimicrobiales bacterium | reverse complement strand
GCCATGCGGCCCCCTCGAGAACACATTCTCATGTGAGAATTGACTACTTCTTTGCAGCGGGACGCCTCTTAGCGGCCTTCTTCGCAGGACGCTTCTTAGCGG
>DAIQOO010000062.1:0-9394 GCA_036787845.1 Acidimicrobiales bacterium | reverse complement strand
CCTTCTTCGCTGCAGGACGCTTCTTAGCGGCCTTCTTCGCAGCAGGACGCTTCTTAGCGGCCTTCTTCGCTGCAGGACGCTTCTTTGCGGCCTTCTTCGCTGCAGGACGCTTCTTAGCGGCCTTCTTCGCAGCAGGACGCTTCTTTGCGGCCTTCTTCGCTGCAGGACGCTTCTTAGCTGGAGCCTTCTTCTTCGCGGCTGGTGCCACTTTCCCTCCTTGGGACTCAACGTTGAATCAATTCGGACCCCGAGGCACCTCAAAGGTGTTCTCACTACAGGCACCGCATTGATATCGCATGAACTCGGCCATGTGCCACCCAGCCTCACGGCTGTACGGCGACTGTTCGCAGTGCACGGTCCTTGCGCGAAAGAGCCCTCTTCACCACGTTGCTCGCAACGTAGTGAACAGCGTTTGCCTCCTCCGCAGAAGGACATCTAAAAGTTCAGTCGTTATTGACACCAATGTCAAGTATTTAAAGATTTTTTCCGACCGATGGTTTGACGTGCTTTCAGACGTCGGCATCTACTTAGGACGCGGACGCAATGGTGACGCAACGAGTGGACGCGAACGATCAACACTCGTGTTAGGTCCAACACGAAGCGGAAAAACTTCTTCGATCATCGTGCCAAATCTCCTGATGACACGTGACGCATGCGTGGTGACATCGACGAAGGACGACGTCGTGTCACTGATGTCGCGAACACGTCATGATGGCGCAACGCTGCTCTTTGATCCGTCGGGAACCGTCACTACACCACCCGGGGTGCACCGTGTTGGTTATTCACCTCTAAGACAATCTTTAACTTGGGATGGAGCTGTTTTGGCTTCTCGGAGCTTATTGGACGTCGCGCGGCGCGGTCGCTACGAGCGAAGTGACGATCACTGGAGTGAACGAGCGAGTGCATTAGTCGCTCCGTTGATGCACGCGTGTGCCCTTCGTGACGAGTCACTTGGTCAACTTGCCGCACGCATCGATGGACGAAAGTCCGGCGACTTACTTGAAGAATTGAAAGAGCGTCACGGCGAGTTTCATCCTTCGGTGACGTTGCTGCAGGGTGTCATGGCGACCGAAGAACGTGAACGCTCGAGCATTTGGTCGACCGCAGCGGGACTTTTCGCTGGTGTGCGCACCGAGGCCGCTCGAGCCTCAGCCCGCGAGGCACCCCTCGACGTGGATGAATTCTTAAGGGGTCCCCATCAACTCCACGTGGTGGCCCCGAGCCGACATCAAGCTGTTTCGATCCCCCTGGTCGTCGGATTGGTGGAAGAACTCGTGCATGCCACGTACGACCAACACCACAAAGGAGCGCGACTCCTTCTCGCCCTCGATGAGCTGGCGAACGTTGCGCCACTTCCTCGACTCGCCAGCATCGTCTCTGAAGGTGGGGGCCAAGGCGTCCTCACGTTGGCCTGTCTTCAGGATCTCAGCCAGGCGCGCGCTCGTTGGGGCGCCTCGGCAGAGGGATTCCTCTCGCTCTTTCCCACGACCCTGGTCCTGCCCGGTATCGCCGATCGCGCCACGCTCGACTTGCTCCGCCAACTCGCTGGGCGTGAACTCGTCGCCTCACCCAGCGTCCAACGCGACGCCAAGGGACGGACGCTCGGACACTCGACCAATTGGCTGGAGCGCGACCGGGTGACCATGAGTGAACTCGCCCAGGGACGCCCGGGACACGCCTTGGGTCTCGACGCCCAAAACCATCTCAAATGGGTGGAACTCACCCCCGCCTATCGAGATGAACGTTTTCGCGCCTACCTCGAGCGATCGTCGCGCGAGCGCACCCGCTCGGGCGAGCGTTGACGCCACGCGTCCAGTTCTCCGCGCTCTAGCGGTCGAGGTCCGTGCTCGCGCACCGCTGCGATCATGCGTGCGCGCGCCACACCAATAGTGCGCTCGTGGACACCGAGTCCTTCACGCAACGCTGGATAGAACGTGTCAACTAATTGTGTTATATCTCGTGGACTCTGACCGAACGTTGCCGCGTCAGCCCACGCAGCGATCACGTGTCGACGCGCCACGTCATAACGCCCCTCGAGGGCACCCGCGAAACGATGCTCGTCGAGGACGTTTCGTTCGTGGATTGGTGCGTCACGTTGGCCAATGGATACGAAGCGCTCGCGGTCGCTCGACCACGACGCCACGGTTTCGGCGCGACTCCACGTGAGTTTCTGGCCGCGATCACGATGATGACCACTCCACAACGCTCTATAGCCCTCGTCGAGTCCGATCACGTGTTCCACGCCTTCAAACGATCGCCACGCCGACCACGGCGTTCGTAGGGATAACTCGTGACGAAGTGACGCTCGATAGAGAGCGTCGGCACTCGGCGCGTGCGCGTACAAGGCGCGCGAATCGAGCACGCCACGTGCGCCCTCGGGTCGAGCACCGACTAGTACGTGATCGTGAAGGTGAGGTTCACCGTGCCGATTAAGGCCGTGGGTGAAGCTCACGACGTTCTGCCATTGACCCGCGACGTCGTGATCATTGCCGTCGCGACGCTCACGCACGACGAGCGCGCGCTCTTCTAAGTACTCGATCGCCGAGCGAACAGACGCTCGATGGGCGCTCACGACGCCCGCCGCGTGTTCGGGATCGACCGCGAGCAATATCGACAGTGGTCGAGGCGCCGCGACCACGAGGTCGTAACCATAGATGGCAGATCGTTCGCTCTTTACCAGCACTCGTTCGACGTCACGAATGTCCCGGGTATCACCGTCACCTCGTAGCCACCACCCAGGATCACCTTCTCGAAGTCCCTCGAGTTCGAGCGCGGGGTCATTGGTGAAATAGGTGACGTCATTAGAACGTCGAGGGAGTAGACGAAACACGGACACCTCTTTCGACGTGCCCAACGGTCGCCTAGAACTGTGCGGCGATCTTTCTTGCTAGCGCGTGGCCCGCGTTGGCGTAGGCCGGCGTGGCAACGACCGCGCCAGGTCCAGCGCGCAGCATCAAGTGATCGAGGAAATTCTCGTCGCTCACTCGAAATTTCACGGCGTGTCGGCCGTCGGACAGTGCTTTCCACTGCGCCCCCGGAAGGGGCTCAAAGAGCCAACGATTCCAGGCCTCAACGACCACCACAACTTCGGTCCCTTCCTCGCCCACCTGGGTCAACCAGTTGGCCACGTCGTCCTTAGGACGATCCTCAACGGCCGGCGACGTCGCCAGCACCGCGTTGATTCGGTCGACGCGAAACGTGCGCCAGGCTTGGCGGGTGGCGCAGTAGGCGCGGACGTAGGTGTGGCCGTTCAGTACCTTCATCTCTCGAGGTTCAATCGCTCGAACCTGAGACTCTTCGCTCGTCCCCGAGGTGTACTCAATCTTTATCTGCGCGCGTCGTTCAATCGCGTCCTCAACCTGTTCGAGCAACGCCTCGTTGGAGGCCATCTCGATCTGCACCGGCGCACTCGTGGCACCCTCAATCTTCTCGATTGCCGACAAGATCGCCGGATCACGATAGATACGCGACGCTTCGCGCAGTGCGATATTCAACTCGAACAGATCACGCCACATGAAGGGCGAGGGGTCATCAGCGCCTTCTGGAAGATCGGAAAAATCAGCCCGATAGGTCGAGTCGTCGTTCGCTTCATTGTCCCAGTCGTCGCAGTCCTTGATTACGTGCGCGGGAAACGTGCCCGTGCCGTCCGTCGACTCGGCCATTGGCTCGAGCGACACCAGACGGTCCATGATGAGACGAACGTGATCGGGCGCGAAGGAGAATCGTGTCGACAGCTCACTGACGCGAAGTCCGTCTTCGCTTGCGTAGACGGCGTGCAGCAGTTGCATGGTCTGGCCCAGCACGTCGTTCGACGAGGCCGGATCAAACGTGAGCGTCGTCACGTCGGGGACCTTGCCCCGATTGACGTCCTTCAGCCACGCGCCGAGGTCGCTCTTCAGCGATTTTGGCGACACCAGTCGGGTACGGTCGGCACCGTCAAGGACGAAACGTAACGCGGTGCGAGGGTTCTCGAACGTAAGACGGACCTCGACGCGCCCACTGCTCTTTTGTGCGGCCTGCGCTTCGGGGTATTGGCGAACAAGTAAGTCGGCGTAGTTCTCGTTCGTCGCGACGACGACGTCGAGTGGTCGTGGTGACTTCGCGTACTCGGGACGCCACGCACGGGCCATGGCCAGAGCCGCGTCGTCCGCCTCGAAGGTGTCCGGCAGGACAGCGGGCATCGAGGTCATCCGAGTAAAGCGGTAGCCCTTGATCTCATTGGTGTCCTTCACTCGGGCCACGAGGTACGTGGCGCCGTGAAAGACGTCAATGACGAGTGGTTCAACGAGGCGAGGCTTTTTCGCGACAGAGAGATAGTCAAAGACGAGTGCTCGACGAAGATTCAGCGCGCGAAGCACGGGCGTGTAGTAGTTCGACGCCTCAAGACCCCCGTCACTCGCGGGCACTTCATTGAAGACACTGAACGCGCCCGACCTACCGACGCCACAGAAGGACAGGGCGAGCTTGACGACGCGCTCCTCATCAGCGCTGAAATAGATCGGCGGGGCGTAACCACTCGCGGGGTCGATCTTGTAACCCACGGCGCCGTCGTCAAAGGGCACCGTCGCGATATCGAAGCCCAGATCTCGAATTCGGGCCTTGTCACGCTCAAACTTCTGGCGAATCGTGGTGTCGGTACCCTCGTAGGCGCGGACCTTGCGTGGACCCTTCCCCGACGTCGGGTACTCGTCGATTTTCAGATCGCGAAGGATCTCCTCTTGGGTTAAGGCGCCGTACTGCCACGCCCGCTGAAGCAAGAGGAGCAACGCGACGAGCCGTTCGCGACTCTGTTCGACTCCCCCACGGATGGCGCTCATCTATCTCCCGTTCGTACCTGTCACGAGGGTAGTGGGCGCCCAGGCACACCGGTCTCGACGTCGACGCGTCAGAGTACTGGCGAGCCATTCGCGCTCGGCGCTTCTTCTCGACGCCACGTCCCCGATTGCCCACCCGACTTCTCCCACAGGGCCACCTGTTCGATGGTCATTGTCCGGTCAATCGACTTACACATGTCATAAATGGTCAAAGCGGCGACCGTAACGGCCGTCAGCGCTTCCATCTCGACACCCGTGCGATCCACGGTGTCAACGCCCGCTTCAAGGTCAATGAAAGTATCGCCAATGGTGAAATTCACCGAGACGTGACCCACGAGTACGGGGTGCGACATTGGCAAGAGTGACGCGGACTGCTTTGCGGCCTGGATACCGGCGACGCGTGCCGTCGCGAGCACGTCGCCCTTGTTGAGAGCGTTCGCCGCCACCGCAGCCGTCGTGGCGGCCAGCATGGTGACGCGACAGCGCGCCAACGCACGACGTGCGCTGACTTCAGAGGGCCCGACGTCGCGAGGAAACGCGCCACCAACGGGGCTTCGTCGTAGTTGGTGGAAGTCGTCCACCGCGCCATGCTACGCCACGAATGACGACGCGTACCTGCCCGGTACACTGCACTAGTTACGAAGTCCCTCTGGAGCAGTCATGCCGACCTACGAATACGAGTGTCAACAGTGTCGCGAGCGTGTCGAAGCCGTCCAGAAGTTTTCTGACGCCAGTTTGACGGTCTGTCCACTGTGCGGCGGCGAGCTCCGAAAGGTGTTCTCCGCGGTGGGCATCGTCTTCAAGGGAAGCGGCTTCTACAAGAACGACAGTCGGGGGTCGGCGCCGTCGACTCCGAAATCGACACCGAGCCCGAGCACCGACACGGGCGCAACGCCGAGTCCCGCACCGGCGAGTTCGTCAAGCGCTACCCCGACCCCGAGTCCAAGCAAGACGCCAAGCCCGAGTCCAAGTCCCGCCAAGGCTTCGACGACGACGGACTAAGAACCAGAGACCGCGATCCCGTCGATCGCCAACGTCTGGCCCACGGCGCTCCCGGGCAGCCACTCGAGGTCGTTACCCACGTGGCAGAGATCCAACAGCATGCGCTGCAACGTCGACGCCACCGTGAGTTCTCGCACCGGTTCAGCAAACTGACCGTCTCGAATCATTCGACCCGTCACGCCAACAGAGAAGTCGCCCGAAATCGGATTCACGCCTGAATGCACGCCCATCAGCGACTCGACGTAGACCCCGTCGCCCACGTTCTTCAATATCGTCGCCTGGTCTTCGTCACCGGGCATGAGTTGCAAGGCACGACACCCCGCCGAAGGCGATCCCGCGATGCCGCCGCGCAGCGCGCTACCCGTTGAGGCCGTCCCCGCTCTTCGAGCGGCGTACGTGTCATAGACGAATCCCTTTAGCTGACCTCGCTCGATAAGGACGTTTCGCCGACAGGCAAGTCCTTCCCCGTCGTGTGAACTGGCTTGAAAGTGGCGCGGATCCGTTGGATCGTCCAGCAGACTAAACAACGGCGACGCCACCATTTCGCCCACCCGGTTCGCGAAGAACGATCGCCCTCGCACCACGGCGTCACCGCTTAGGGCGCCGCCAATGATCGCGAGTAACGAAGCCGCGGTTCGAGGGTCGAAGACCGCGGTGCACTTCATTGATGACGGCTTTACAGCGCCGAGCATGCGCGTGGCGCGCGAGATGGCGTCGTTCGCCGCGACGTCGAGGTCGAGTTCACCGGGCGCGCGTCCCACACTGAGGCCCCAACCGGTCTGGTCGTCGACGCCGTCGCTCGCGATCGCCTCGACCGAGAGGAACGCGCCCGAGCGAGCGTACGAGGCACGGATACCCGTCGAAGAGGCGATCGCTGCTTCAGCGAGGTAGTCCGAATAGTTCGCCGAGTCGACTTGCCGTATTCGGCTGTCACCACCGCGGACGCGCCGCTCGAGTTCTATGGCTAAGGCGATCTTGTCGTCGAGGGGCGTCGTGCTCACTGACTCGTCACGAAGCGAGAGCGTCACGGCCTCAACACCGTCGGGACGCGCGAAGGCAATGAATTCGTCCTCCGAGGCGAAACGGACGTTGTCGCGCGCCTGAGCCAAGGCGTCATTCACCGCCTCGTCGTCCAACGATCCGGTCCACGCCGTACCCACCTGCGCACCGCCAGCACCGTCACGAAGCACTCGAATGCCAATGCCCGACGAACTCGCGGTGGTGAGGTTCTCAACGGCACCTCCGTACGCCCGCACTTCAGTGTCTTGGCCCGTCGAGATGTAGATCTCGATCTCTTCAGATCCTTTCGAGCGCTCGAGAAGTCGTTCGGCGTGTTCGAGGAGTTGACTCACGTCGCGGCTCCGCCAACGGTAATCGAAGTGAGGCGCATCGTTGCCTGACCACATCCAACTGGTACTTGCTGACCATCTTTTCCGCACGTTCCCGGCATCATCGAAAAGTCCTTCGCCACCGCGTCCACGCGTTGGAGAATTTCGGGGCCGTTGCCAATCAGATTGCAGTCACGCAGTGGTGCGGTGATCTTTCCGTTTTCGATGAGGAACGCCGCCGTCATTCCAAAGACAAAGTCACCGGTCGCGGTATTGACCTGCCCACCACCAAGTTGGGCGACGTACACGCCGTACGCTGTCTGGGCCACAATCTCCTCAGCGTCAGATTCACCTTCCAACAGGTAGGTATTGGTCATGCGAACCATGGGCAAGTGTTGATAGCTCTGGCGACGACCGTTTGCCGACGCCAGACGACCTTCTTTGCGCGCTCGCAAGAAGTCCCACATGTAGTCGGTCAAGACGCCATTTTCAATCAAGACGTTTCGAGAACTCTCATGGCCCTCGTCGTCGATGGCGAGATAACCCCACTCTCCCTTGACCGTCCCGTCGTCGACGAGCGTGACGAGAGGACTAGCAACCTGTTGGCCGACTTTGCCGGCGTAGACCGACGCTTGCTTCAAGATGGCGTCCGCCTCGAGCCCGTGACCACACGCCTCGTGGAACAAAATTCCCCCGGTACCACTCGCGAGCACCACGGGCATATCGCCCGATGGTGATGGCCGCGCGTCGAGTTTGGTGATGGCCTGACGCGCGGCGCCACGAGCCGCCTCTTCGATGGCACTCGGATCCAAGAACTCAAAACCTTTCGTGGCCGCGATGGGTCGATAACCCGTTTGCATGCCCGTGTCTCCTGTCGCGACGCACGAGACGTTGAATCGAGTGCGCACTTGGTGGTCCGACGCAAACACACCTTCGGAGTTCGCGACAACGAATCGGCGCGTGGAGTCCCCGAGCGCTACTTGGACTTGGGAAATGGACGAACCTTCAGAGCGTGCAACGTCATCAGCCTGGAACATCAGCTCAATCTTCTTCGCCTTGTCGACGTCGCCGGGCTCAATTTCGGCCAAGGAGTCGTGACGACGAAGGTCGCCGAGAGCGATCTCGCGCACGCCCCCTCCCCCCTCTCGGGCGACACCCGCGGCGGCGCGCGCGGCGTCACGAAGACCCTTTTCGCTGAGGTCGGCAGTATGAGCAAAGCCCGTCGTCTCGCCAATTACGACTCGAATACCCGCACCACGATCGCGGCCAGAGCTGAGTTGTTCCACTCGTCGTTGATCGAGCACGGCCGAGGACATCGATCGATCCTCGACAAATACCTCGGCAAACTCACCGCCGCCGCTCAACGCCACGTCAATCGTGCGTTCTAGGACCTCTTTTTGCACCAACGGAGTACTCATGAAACTCAGGCTACTGGTCACCCTCCGCGATCTTCGCGCCGACAACGTCCCCGGTAGGCTGGTCGTCGTGATTCTGCCGTCGATTGAAACGCCCGCCGACCTTCAAGCGCTTTCGTACGAAGAGCTCAAGATACTCAGCCAAGAGATACGCGACTTCATCATTTCCACGGTCACGAAGACCGGCGGACACCTTGGATCAAACCTCGGTGTCGTCGAGCTCACGCTCGCTCTTCACCGAGTCTTTGAGTCCCCCAAGGACATCTTGTTGTGGGACACCGGACACCAGGCCTACGTGCACAAACTCATTACGGGCCGTCGTTACGGATTTAAGAATCTGCGTGAACGCGGTGGGCTCTCTGGTTACCCGAATCGCTCCGAGAGCCAGCACGACTGGATTGAGTCGAGCCACGCGTCGACGGCGTTGTCCTACGCCCACGGCCTCTCGGTGGCGCTCGAACAGCGTAAAGAGCTGATCGGCCACGGCGGCAAACGCCACGTGGTGGCGATTGTCGGCGACGGTTCTCTTACGGGCGGGATGGCCTACGAAGCCCTGAACAACTTGGGTCACTCGAATCAGCGTGTCGTGATCGTGCTCAACGACAACGGACGAAGCTACGCGCCCACGATCTCGAAACTCTCAGAGTCACTCACCACCTTGCGCCTCAACCGCACCTACCTGACCCTTCGCGACCGCATTCGACGACTCGTGCCACGACTTCCTCGAGTCGGCAAGGCTGCTTATTTGGGAATCGACGGTTTTACCTCGGTGGTACGAGAGATGGTGACCCCGCACACGTTCTTTGAGAACCTCGGCGTTCGCTACGTCGGACCA
>DAIQOO010000186.1:0-2634 GCA_036787845.1 Acidimicrobiales bacterium | reverse complement strand
AGTTGACCGATCAGGTGACGTCGTTGGCCGGCACGCTCGGGACGAAGTTCGTCCAGTTAAAGCCCTACGACCCCGAGTCCAAGGGCGTCGTCGAGCGAATGAACGGCTTCTTCGAGACGAGCTTCATGCCCGGACGCACGTTCTCTTCACCCGAGGACTTCAACGAGCAGTTAGCGGCCTGGTTGCCCCTCGCCAATAACCGCTTGGTGCGCCGAACGGGTCAACGACCCAATGAGGCCGTCGAGGAAGATCGAAAGTCGATGTTCGCCCTTCCCCCAGTCGCTCCGGTCTTAGGCGTGCTCGGGCGAGTTCGCTTGGCCCGTGACTACTACCTGCGTGTCGCTTCCAACGACTACTCGGCTCACCCGAGCGCCATTGGCAGCTTCGTCGACGCGACCTACGACCTCGACGTCGTGCGCTTTCACGCCCTTGGACGTTGCGTGGGAACGCACCGGCGCAGTTGGGCCCGCACCGAGACGCTCACCGATCCGCTCCACGTGGAGGCGGCGCGAGAACTGCGCACGCTCTTCCAAGCTCCGCGGCCCGCAATCGCTGACGACTGGCACCGCGACCTCGCCGACTACGACGAGTTCTTCAAGGTGGCACTGTGAGCGCGAAGGAGACCCAGAGTCAGATCGACTACCTGTCGCGAGCCTTGAAGGCGCCGCGTATTCGCGACGTGGCGAAACGTCTCGCCGAGAACGCCCGCGACGCGGGCTGGTCTTACGAGGACTACCTCTGCTCGGTGCTCTCGGCGGAAGTCTCCTCGCGCGAGGCGTCGGGGACTGAACTGCGCATCCGCGCGGCGGGGTTACCTACGCGAAAGTCCTTGGAAGAGTTCAACGCCGATCACCAGCCCTCGCTCTCACGTCAGCTCTTGGCGCACTTGGCGACGGGCACCTATCTCACCGAAGGTTCGAACGTCGTGCTCCTCGGTCCACCGGGCACCGGCAAGACGCACCTGGCGATTGGTCTCGGGATCAGAGCCGCGTCCCAGGGACAGCGCGTCTTGTTCGCCTCGGCGATCGAGTGGGTGATGCGGCTGCAGAAGGCCCACGCCCAGGGACGTCTGAGCGACGAACTCGCAAGGCTTCGCCGCTACGCGCTGCTCATTGTGGACGAGGTGGGCTACATCCCCTTCGAGCAAGAAGCAGCCAACCTCTTCTTCCAGTTGGTCTCGTCGCGCTACGAGCACGCTTCTTTGATCCTGACGTCGAACCTGCCGTTCGCCCGGTGGGGCGAGGTCTTCGGCGACCAAGTCGTGGCCGCGGCGATGATCGACCGCATCGTTCACCACGCCGAAGTCATCACCCTGAAGGGATCAAGCTATCGACTCCGTGACTCGGGGCTCACTAATCTTCCGTCGGTCACCGTCGGCACTGTGGAAGAATAGAGATAACGGACTGGCTCACTTTTCGGTGAGCGTTTTGGCTCAGTTTTCAAAGAGCGTTGACAGAGAGTCGGCTCACTCCCCATCAAGTCGCCTCCCGCTGCTGGGCTTCTCCTGGTGGATCAACTCATCTTTCCTAATTCGAACGACGGGTTCGCCTTCGGACCGACCGTAAGAAGTTCTCGGGGTACCGCTTCAACACTCTTCGCAACCACTGACGGGGGAAGGGTTTGGCGACATGAGGTGATTTCTCCGACGACGAAGATCAATTCGATGGCGGCAAGCGCAAACTACTTGTACGCGATTACCGAACAGTGTGTGGGAAACAACGTGAACTGCTCAAATTGGCGTCTGGAACGAACTCTCGTGTCAACGACAAAATGGGTTTCGTTGCCGCTTCCGACGCCACTCTCGAAGTACGCGAGTGTCATGAGTCTCACGGCATTTGGCAGTGACGTGTGGCTGAGCACGATGGACCAGGTATCCAAGCCATGGAACTCCTACATCGCTACGTCGCACAACCTAGGAGCTTCGTTTAAGGTCGCCGTGCAACCTTTACTCATCAGCGTCACTGCGTGCGGGATAACGGCGACGTCGCAAAAGGTACTGTGGGCCATTTGCGACGAGGGCAATATGCAAGGTCAGATCCCGTACTCGAGTGATGGAGGTTCTCACTGGACGGTCTATGGGACAAATCAAGTACTTTCGCACTTCGGTTTTGGTGCCTTCGACCCGATAAACAGTCGTCTTGCCGTTGCCGTGAATGGAAACTACCCACGCACTCTGTTTGGTATCGCGAACTCGTCAGCACCGCCAACGGTAATGGGAAAGACTCCACGCGGAAGTTTCGCGACAAGCCTGTGCTTCGTAAATCCAACCCAGGGAGTACTTCTTTCAGATGGCAACGGCATGGCCCCGGTCTCTACGCTTTGGTATACGAATGATGGAGGGGCCCATTGGAACAAGATCGCGCCATGAGCGTGGTTTTTGCCCGACGGGGAAAACTAGTTAAGTCGCCAGTGCTTGGTAGCAGACCTGTCACGTCGGGTCACCGGCGCAAACAATCACTGTGTGTTCGATACAGAGTGATTGCACGTGATCTGCTGCGGTTGACACCCTACATGTGAAGCTCTGGATCCTTCTATGGTCGTACGCAGCCAGGCGCTGAGCCTCAGTTGTCATCCATTGACGGTAGGTTTGGCGATGAGCCCCAAGCAGGGATGTGCTGACGTAGATGGCGACGG
>DAIQOO010000061.1:0-9629 GCA_036787845.1 Acidimicrobiales bacterium | reverse complement strand
TCGGCGTCGTCGTGGTGGTGGTCGGCGTCGTCGTGGTGGTGGTCGGCGTCGTGGTGGTGGTCGTGCCCGCCGAAGCGAAGGTGATTGGCCCGGTGACCAAGACCGTCAAGGACGGGTAGGAGACGATGGAGATTTTGCACGTGGCGTCGGTCGTTGAAGTCCCGCAAGTCCCATTGCCGATGGTTCCTGCGTGGACGGTGAAGAGGAATGACACATTTCCATTCGCGTCAGAGGTGACGAGCGCGTAATCGGTGGCGTCACAGCCCGTTGCGGTGGTGGCTGGAGTCAGGCACTCCACAGCGATCGTCGTCCCGATACCCAAATTCGGCGCGAAGCCAGTACCGGTGACTTGCACCTGCTGCAGATCGGTCAGGCCGGTATTCGGTGTGATCGTAATCGTCGGAGTACTTGCTGCCTCGGCACCAAACGCACCAAAGGAGGCCATGCCTCCCATCGCGAGTGCAACCGCTGCGACGCCCGTCATCAATCGTTTCATCATTTAAGGCCCTCCGGAATCATTACTTCGTGTACTCCTGACTATCAGATTCGCGGGGTACGCGGTAGTGCAGGCCCCGAGACCCCATGAAATAGGCACCCTTGGGGCTCGAACAAGAGGGGGAAATGACGGCACCCGCCATGGTTCACGCCGGCACGGGGATGCGGTGACGTGTTCTGCGAAGAGCCGTTCACGTCGTTCACGATGGCTAGGCAGCGTAAATGAGGGGCGGTGCTACCCACGATCGTCAGGGTGTCGGCGATGGCTCGCACTTGCTGTCCAGCGCTCGATGGGGCGTTTGGCTGAGGAGCGGATAACATTAGATACCGCATCGCGGGGTGGAGCAGTCTGGTAGCTCGTCGGGCTCATAACCCGAAGGTCGCAAGTTCAAATCTTGCCCCCGCCACTAGGTAAAAGTGACAGGTCAGGGCCGGTGTGAGAGCACCGGCCCTTCTGCCGCCCTTTCGAAAATCCCACAAGGAATTCCACAATCGTGTGTCAAATTTCCGGGGTCCTCTTCAGTGGTATGCATTGACAGAGAGCAGTGTTTGATGGTGCGAGTTTATTAGTTAGATAAGAGCGAGGCGTCCGTGGAAAAAGTGATAAATCGTGGGAGTGGTCGCCGGTCGGTTCGCTCAACGCTAGCGAAAGTCCTAACTCTGGGGGCGTGTTCAACTCTCTTGGCGACGGGTTTGGTGTTCGTTTCCGCTTCCCCGGCGTCGGCGGCTCAGGCTACCAAGCTCGCCTTTACGACCCAGCCACCCACGACCGCCGTCGCAGGAGCGTCCCTAGCGACTTTTAAGGTTTTAGTTGAAGACCCGACTAACGCCCCGGCCACCACGGACTTGACGGACTCCATCACCATCTCTTCCTCGTGCACCCTTGGAGGCACCGCAGTTGCGACGGCGATTGCTGGCGTCGCTACTTTTAGCGCGCTCGCCATTCACACTGCGGGCGCCTGCACCCTCACGGCCACGGACACCTCGACAACTCTGACAACGGCAACGAGCACGTCGGTGACGGTCAGCCCGAGTACGGCTGCCAAGCTCGCCTTTACGACCCAACCGCCTACGACCGCTAACGAGGGAGCAACCCTTGCAACGTTTAGGGTCACGGTAGAAGACACGTTTGGCAACGTACTCACTACGGGTACCGGTGCGGTAGACACCATCACGATCTCATCCACGTGCACCCTTGGTGGCACAGTGACCGCGACGGCAGTTGCCGGCGTCGCCACGTTCAGCGCGCTAATTATTAACGACACCGGTGCTTGTAATCTCACGGGCAAGGACACGTCGAGAAATCTGACGCCAGCAACGAGCACGTCGGTGACGGTGAGTCTGGGTTCGGCTACCAAACTCGCCTTTACTACGCGGCCCCCAACAACCGCCAACGCCGGATCGTCGCTGGCGACTTTTAGGGTCTCAGCAGAAGACTCGTTCGGCAACGTAATAACGACGGGTGCTGGCGCCACGGACGTGGTGACCATCACGTCTTCGTGCACCCTTGGTGGCACAGTGACCGCGACGGCGGTTGCCGGCGTTGCCACCTTCAGTGCGCTCGCCATCGACAGCGCTCGCGCCTGCACCCTCACGGCCACGGACACCTCACGATCGCTAACAACTGCAGCGAGCACTGCGGTGGCGGTGAACCCAGATACGGCTACCAAGCTCGCCTTTACGACGGAGCCGCCCGCGACCGCCAACGTGGGAGCAGTTCTCACGTCGTTTCAGGTCTCCGTTGAAGACACGTTCGGCAACGTGGTCACGACTGGTAACGGCGCTAAGGACTCGCTGACCATCACTTCCTCCTGCATTCTTGGCGGCACCGCCACCGCGACCGCGGTTGCTGGCGTCGCTACGTTTTCAGCCCTCGTCATTAACTCGCCGGGTACGTGCACTCTCACGGTTACGAACACCTCGCGAAATCTGACAACGTCGACCAGCAGCACCATTGATAGCCGAGGCGCCCAGAGTGCTCTTAGCGTCACTTCTCTTGCGGGCACTATTGACAAAACACTGACTCTTACGACGAGTGGTGGCTCTGGCACGGGCGCAGTCACTTTCAGCGTCACGAATGGTACGGCAACTGGCTGCACGGTGTCGGGAAGTTCACTAACGGTTTCGAACGTGGGAACCTGCATTGTGACCGCGACTAAGGCGGCTTCGACCGCCAACCAAGCCGTCTCGTCTCCCGCCACCACCGTGAAGTTCTCCGTTGCTGGTCCAAAGGCGACGCGCGTCATCGGTGCGGCGTGGGTTGGTAGAACCGTGATGGTCAAGATCGTTGGCACGAACTTCTATGGTCAACCAAGGGTGATCAGCAACGTTGCGGGCGTCAAGGCGTTAGTTACTGGCGACAGTGGCACGTTGCTCACTGTCCGGGTCACGGTAAATGCCGGCGTGAAGACTGGTGTGCACTCGTTCACCATCATCTTGGCCAACGGCACGAGGACCTCGGTGAAGTACAACTTGAGGTAACTAGAGAGTATTACGAGGTTGTACGAAAGACCACTTGGAAGAGGAGTTTTCTGGCGTGCCAATCGTCAAGGGGTTCGATGCCGACGAGGTGAGAGTTCTCACACGTCATTTGACGATGATGGTACCCGTCATGAAGGTGTGGACACTGCAGAAGTAGTGGTACGTGCCAGCCTTCTTGGGCGCTTTGAAGGTCTTGGTTTGGTTGTGGGCGATGTTGCCCGTCTTGAACGATCCATTCGTTGAGGTGACGGTGTGATCCACCGTGTCCTTATTCGTCACTCTGATAGTGGCGCCCTTAGCGACCTTCAGGGTCATTGGTTTGAACATGAAGTTAGAGATGATGAGTGTATTAGTCGTCGTTGCTTCCGCGGAGGATGACGACACGATGCTCAGCGAAGCGGCACTGAGCATCAGCGCGCCGGTGAGTGCGTAGACATTGACTCTGTTCATACGACGAACTTGCATTGCGTTACACCGCCTTGGTTGTCGAATTCACGCGACTGGTTGTCCCGCAGCGTGCTTAACTCAAGAATACCCACCGAGCGCCAGCACAAGATGGCGGTGCGCCGCATATCGACAGGCTGTATCGATGCCGAGAGACCGATTGCCTCCGTACTCATCGTTTTGGACTTCTCCGCATGGTGGGTCTCGGCAGCGGTACTTCAAAGTTCGCTTGTTCAAACGCATCGATTACTTTGGCTCGGTCCGTTTTCGTCGCCTGGGGTTGTGTGGTTCGGTACTTTCCACCCATCGATGGATTCGGAAAACAGTTGAGGTGCTCCGTCTGCGCTGCTTGATGTGTCTTCGCAAACTGATGACGAAACGCTTGTCAAACGCAAGAGTGCAATGTGGCACGATGATATAGCCAGCAATGTGATCGGAGATACATGCACCAAAGCGATCGGGCCCTTCTCGTACTACGTGGGCAGCGACTGGAGCATTACACGCTTGCTTGGAATGTCGTTGGGGTCGGCGTTCTTGCGTGGACCGCGCTCGTCGCGCGTTCGGTGGCGCTCGGAGGCTTTGGCATCGATAGCGTCATAGAAATTGGTGCCTCGATGGTCGTGATCTCTGAACTTCGAGGTGATGACGCCGCGCGCAGGAAACGAAACCATCGTCTCATTGGCGTCGCCTTCGCGTTGCTCGCAATATATCTCCTTGTGCAAGGCGTCGTCGTGCTCGTTGATGGCCATCGTGCGGGTCACAGTGTCGTTGGTTTGACCTGGACGGCACTGACGGTGATTGCGATGGCGTCCTTGGCGCGGGCAAAGACTGACACGGGAATTGCACTCGCTAATCCCGTACTCGTGAGTGAAGGGCGTGTGACCTTCGTCGACGCGGTACTGGCTGCTGCGGTCTTCGTCGGCGTTGCACTCAACACAACACTGCACTGGTGGTGGGCGGACCCCATTGCTGGGTTTGTGCTTGTCGTCTACGCCACAAAGGAATGTATGAATATCTTTCGGACACGAGAAAATTCAGCGTGACCGTCACCCTGTTCGGAGTTTGCGCGGTGGGGTTCATGGTGACGATGTACGCACTGGAGCGGCACGGCAGGAAGTACATTGCCGCCTTCGCGCTCGGTTGTATTCTCTCGAGCGTTTACGGCTTCCTCGCGGGAGCGTGGCCCTTTGGACTGGTCGAAATCGTTTGGTCAGTTATCGCGTGGCGTCGATACCGACGAAGCCACTGAGATTTTCGTCGTTGAACGAATTCAAAAAATTCTTTTGTTCGGGTCATTTGGTCAACGTTGAGCGTCGCCAAGTCGCCTCGGGATCGACTGGGAGTGCGCTAATGGCCCAGATATAGTCTTCAATCAATGGGCACGTCACTGGGAACTATCGGAGGCTCGTTCGCCCGAAATGATGCCAGTTCAACGTCCGATCGCGCGACGGTGGCGTGCCTCGAGCACGTCACCAAATTATTTGACGACGTTCCTGCCGTGGATGATCTGAATCTAGGGATTCTCGAAGGTGAATTCTTCAGCCTATTAGGCCCCTCCGGCTGCGGTAAGACCACGACACTTCGAATGCTGGGAGGTTTTGAGGAACCCACCAGTGGACGAATTCTTCTTGGCGGTCGTGACGTCACATTTCGGGCGCCCTATCACCGTGACGTAAATACAGTGTTCCAGTCGTACGCGCTCTTTCCTCATCTTGATGTCTATGAGAACGTTGCTTTTGGATTACGACGTCAAAAAATGTCAAAAAAGGAGATAGTTCGTCGCGTCGGATCAATTTTGGAGATCGTTGACCTACCTCATTATGAGAAGCGACGAGCCTCTCAGCTTTCTGGGGGGCAACAACAACGTGTCGCGCTCGCGCGTGCGCTCGTGAACGAGCCAAAATTACTGTTGCTCGACGAACCAATGTCGGCGTTGGACGCGAAGCTGCGTCGGCAGATGCAAATTGAGCTGAAACGAATTCAAGAGCAGGTTGGAATTACGTTCCTCTACGTCACGCACGATCAAGAAGAAGCAATGACAATGTCAGATCGACTCGCCGTGATGCGCAAAGGTCGTATCGAGGGAATCGGGGAGCCACGAGATGTCTACGAAAGCCCTTCGACAGAATTCGTTGCCTCATTCTTGGGGGCGTCAAATCTATTGACGGGTCTCGTCACTAGCAATGACGGTCAAGTGGCGAGCGTCAAGCTCGACGACGCGACGACGTTGAGGGTGCCCCTCAAGCGAATTCCTGATCTTGAGGGCGCATTGAACGTAAGGGTTGGCGTTCGCCCCGAAAAAATTAGCATCGGCGCGTTAGGTACGACGAAGTCGGTAGGTGAGAACTCAATACGAGGCCGTGTTCGAGTGTCGACCTTCACGGGGGTCGGGAACCAATACCTCGTCGACACGTCGTCGGGTGTGGAGATGACGGTCTACGCTCAGAACATCGGCCAAGATTCTGCGCCACGAAGCGGCCAGGACGTCGAACTGACTTGGCCCGTGGAGCACACATTTGCAGTTCGGCCCATGGAAAGTGATTCTCGAGTAAACCTTGAAGACAAAGAGGAGTAAGTCATGGAAAACCGCGATGTGGAGATAACCAGCGGAGCAAACATCGATCCGTCCTTTTGGCGGGGATTAACCCAGCGGCGACTTTCGCGCCGTCAGCTATTGGGGGTGGCGGGTACGAGCGTCGCGTCAGCCCTCTTTGTTAGTGGCCTTGACGACACGCCGTGGGCCTTCGCGGGCACCCTACCGAATGCGGGCGTGGGAACGAAAACTTGGTGGAAGAAGCAAAAGTTGCACCATGAGTTGAACTTTGCCAATTGGCCGTACTACATCGACGTCTTGAAGGGTAAACACCCAACGCTCGACCACTTCACGGCGACCAAGGGCATCAAGGTGAACTACCAAGAAGTAATCCAGGACAACTCGTCGTTCTACGCCAAGATTCGCCCGGAGTTGGCGGCTGGCCAGGCGACCGGCTACGACATCATGGTCATGACGAACAACAATCCCGAACTCGGCTACTTGATTGAACTCGGTTGGTTAATCCCTCTCGATCATTCGCGGACGCCCAATTTCAACAAGTTCGCGGGACCATTGGTCACGAATCCCACGTTCGATCCGGGTAATAAATACACGATGGCCTGGCAGTCGGGATGGACGTCGATTGGCTATAACTCGAGTGTCGTAAAGGACCCCGGTGACAGCGTGGACATTCTCTTCAATAAGAAATACAAAGGGCGCGTCGGCATGTTGAACGACCCTTTCGAGCTGGGCTGTGTCGGATTGCTCGCGATCGGTGTAGAGCCAGCGAAATCGAAGGAATCTGATTGGGTGAAGGCCGCCAAGAAGCTGCAACAGCAAAAGAGTGACGGCATCGTAGCCGCGTACTACGACCAAAGTTACATCCAGCATCTAAAGAACGGCGACACCGTCGTGTCCCAGTGCTACTCCGGCGATATTTTCCAGGCGAATTTGAACAGTAAATACCGAAACCTCGTGCTGATGATCCCTAAAGAGGGGATCATGATCTGGACCGACAACATGATTATTCCGTTGCACGCGTCGAACCCGCTCGACGCGTTGACCTGCATGGACTATTTCTATAGTCCCTTGACCGAGTCAGTTGTCGAGTACTACAACGACTACATTTGTCCAGTGCCCGCCGCCAAACAACAGTTGCTCCATCCCACCGGATGGAACGCCGCGGCTCTCAAGTCCATGCGAAGCGAGATTCAATTGTCGCCGTCGGTGACAGCCGACTCTCTTGTCGTCTTTCCATCCCAAGAACGCATCAAGGCCTCGAAGCCCTATTACCCATTTAAGAATCAAGAGGAGCTCACGGCGTGGACCAAGTTGTTTCTGCCGATCATCCAAGGGGCCTAGAGAAAAAGCGGCATCGCGCTGGCTGGGGCAAGCGACTCGCTCCCTACCTACTAAGTTTGCCTGCTGGATTGTGGCTACTCCTACTTTTTGTCGTGCCCTTAGGGGTCATGATGATCCAATCGCTGGAGACTTGTAGCCCGGCGACGGGCCTTTGTGTGATGACCTGGCACTGGGGAGAACTGCCGAGTCAAGTGAGCCTTTACCGCCAGCAATTCGTCTCGAGCCTGGAGTTTGGTGCTGCGGCAACGGTAATCGATCTTGTGATTTCGTTTCCTATCGCGTACTGGATCGCTTTCTACGGAGGGAGACGCAAGAATTTCTTCCTCATCATGCTCCTCGTGCCATTTTTCGTTTCATTCGTCATTCGAACCATCGTGTGGGAGTTCATCCTTTCGAACAACGGCGTCGTCTTGAGCTTTCTCCGGCATCAACATCTGGTGCCCGCAGGATTTCACGTTCTCGGAACGAGCTACGCGGTGATCGCAGGACTCGCGTACAACTATCTGCCGTTCACCGCGTTGCCCCTTTACGTGGCCATTGAACGCATTGATCGCCGAGTTCTCGACGCCGCGTATGACCTCTACGCCAATCGACGTGCCGCTTTCCTCCGCGTCATCCTTCCTCTCACGATCCCCGGGATCTTCGCTGCGTTTCTATTGACGTTCATACCGGCATTTGGCGATTACTTAAACCAAGAAATTCTTGGCGGCACGTCGAACACGATGATCGGCACGGTGATCCAAAACTCGTTTCTCGTCAACTTCGATTACGCCGGAGGGGCATCGCTTTCGGTGGTACTGCTCGCAATTTCACTGCTGGGCATCTGGCTGTACGCACGACTGTTGGGGTCTCAGGCGATTGAGGAGTACTTATGACGCTCCAAAGTGTCGCTGACGAAGGAGTTAGCGCCCCTCAACAGCCAAAGTCACGGCGACGTCATCGTCTAGGAAAGTTCGTGCTACCGACGTATTCCTGGCTCGTCATCGCCTATCTCGTCTTTCCGATCGCCATCATGATCTTCTATAGCTTCAACAGAGTCCTCACGGGACTCCAGCTCGTGAGTTTCACGTGGAATGGATTTACGACCGAGTGGTATAGCCAGTGGAGCAACGTACCCGGTCTCACGTCGGCTTTTTGGTTGTCGATCCGCCTCGCGCTCGTCGCCACGCTGATCGCGACCGTTCTTGGCACACTGCTCGCCCTCGCGCTCGTTCGTTATCGCTCCAACAAGTTTCGAGGCAAGGTCGCTGTCGAGCAAGTCCTCTTCCTCAACATTGCCGCTCCCGAGATTGTGATGGGCGCCTCGTTGCTCGGGCTCTTCGTCACGTTCAACGTGGCGCGCGGCTTCTTGACGTTGGTGCTCGCGCATGTCATGTTCTGTATTGCCTACGTCACCGTGACCGTACGCGCTCGCCTTTCGGGATTCGATCGATCGCTCGAAGAAGCCGCGTACGATCTCGGTGCCCGTCCCTTCACTACTTTTCGACTCGTGACGTTGCCGCTCATCATGCCGGGCGTGCTCGCGGGGGCACTGATGGCATTCGCGCTTTCGATTGACGACTTCGTTACCTCCAATTTCATCAGTGGCTCGAACGTGCCCTTCCCCGTGTGGGTCTATGGCGCGACGCGCGTAGGCATTCCTCCCCAGGTCTTCGTCTTTGGCACCGCGATATTCGCAGTGGGGATTGGGTTCGCCGTGTTGAGCATCTTCCTCTCACGTCGCCAATCGAAATAGTCGTCACCCGAGGTGTTCTGGCGCTGGCACGCCTAGCGATCGAGTTCTATCCCTAATCGAGCAAGGTAACCGATACCCATCACCGCAGCCTCGCAGCCCACGCGCGCGAGGGCGTCGACGTCCTCGTCGTTGCGAACACCGCCAGCCGCAACGACAGGGATGCCACTCGCGCACACCTTCTCGTACAAGTCGAGGTCGGGTCCACGCATGGTGCCGTCGCGCTCAATGGCTGTCACGTGCAGGCGAGCAACGCCGGCCTGTCGGCATCGTTCGAGCGCCTCATCGACACTTAACTCTTCAAAGGAACGCCAACCTCGCGTGGCGAGGCGACCATTATTGATGTCAATCGCCGCGACCAGCTGCGCGCCGAGGGCGTCCACGAAGGCACCGAGTGACGCGTCGTCACTCCACAAGGCGGTACCCACGATGACGCGCGTCGCGCCAGCGTCAAGAACGCTTCGCGCGGTCCCGACGGAACGGATTCCGCCCGACACTTGTAGTGGTGTTCCCTTCGCGGCTTGGTAACACCGGGCAATGACCTCGGGGCGGAGGGCACCGTCCCGAGCGCCCTCCAGATCG
>DAIQOO010000185.1:0-2641 GCA_036787845.1 Acidimicrobiales bacterium | reverse complement strand
CACCGACAACGTCGCCGTGACGGCCAGACGCATTAGCGCCTTGGGCATGGGAACGGCAACCGGTCTGAGTCAGTTGAATCAGCAGGTCACGGCCGCCAACATCATTGGCCTGGTCTTGGGCGGCCTCGGTCTCATCGCACTCGCCATCGCCGCGCTCGGCGTCATGAACACGATGATCATGTCGGTGCTCGAACGGACCCGCGAGATCGGTGTCATGCGGGCCCTGGGCGCGCGACGCTCGACGATTCGTCGTCTTTTCACCTTCGAGGCCTCGACACTCGGCTTCTTCGGAGGGCTCTTCGGCGTGTTACTCGGATTCGTGCTCTTGGCGTTCGCTAAACCCATCATCGCCAATCAGTTCGCCAAGGGTACGGTGCTGAACTTGTCAGTACCAATCTGGTTAGTGTTCTTCGTCGTAGGTCTTACGACGCTTATCGGCTTCTTCTCCGGACTGGTCCCGTCGCGACGAGCCGCGCGGCTCGATCCGATTGAGGCCCTGCGCTACGAATAACTTCACCCGCCTCAAGTGACCGGGGAGAGTCCGCCATCGACACTGACACCGACTCCGCTCACGTAACTCGCCCTCGGTGAGAGCAGGAATGCCGCGACGTCGGCGATTTCGTTGACCGTCATGCTTCTCCCGTCTGAAGACATCCCACGCAATTAGAGTTGATGATTCCTTGATGCGGTTCTGAGTCGCTCTAATCCACGCAATACTTATCGCTGTACTTATTACGTTCAACACCATTGAACATGGGTGAACATTTCAGTAGAGAATCAGGCTATATTTTGCAGTGATTCCCTTAGTTGTTGTGTGTGGAATGTGCCTACGGAACCGAGGGTCGGGGGTTCGAATCCCTCCAGCCGCACTTTTGTGATGTGTCGCGCCAAAGCTGGCTCACGAAACCCCGAAGTCCCCTTTTCTTCACCTGTCAATGCCCTACGGCAACTTTTCGATCTACGCAATTAAGTGCAGAGTGCCGGGTTCTTGTACCGGCGTCGCCTGGGCTGCGGGCATCGGGTAATCATTAAAGTTGATGTTCGTCTCGCCGATGTCGCTTGGGGTGCATCCTTCGACCGTGCGGACCTGGGTCCGGTAGTTCAACGTTGAAGGCAATCTCGGAGCAGCAACGTTTCTCTGGGACATGCGCAGTGTCGTGGCGAGATTACCCACTGTTGATCGACGCCACGGAGAGATCTGAGTATTCCGTATGCCAAATCGCGTCTCGAGGAATTGAATGAGCGACGTGTGATCGAAAATATCTGACGAGAGATAGCCGCCGCGACTAAATGGCGAAATCACGAGCATTGGAACTCGAAAACCCAGACCGATTGGTCCAACGAGTCCCTGTGCGGACGCCGGAAGGGGTGACTTAGTGACGTACTCACCAGCGGTGCCGGGCGGCGGAGTTGGTGGCGCGACATGGTCGAAGAATCCTCCGTTCTCGTCGTAGGTAAGAAAGAGGACGGTCTTTGACCACATCGCTGGGTTCGATGTCAGCGTGGCCAGAATGTGGCTAGTGAGCCATGCTCCATAGGCCGGCGGTGCCGGAGGGTGTTCGTCGTACCCATTAGGAGGAACTATCCACGAGACTTGAGGCAGGGTTCCTGATCGTACGTCGCGAACAAAATCACCAGGATAAGTGGGCAGGAAGGCCTTTTTGAAGAGTGGGGATGATGGCTTGCGGTAGGCCGCAAAATATTGCAGTATCGCGTCGCCGAATCCGAGGTTCGGTGCGCTCGGTATGAAGCCCTGACCTGGCGCCGTGTACGTCTTCCACGTAACGCCCGCGTCTTCGAGCAGTTCGGGCACCGAAGTCCAGCGGGCGCTGAACACGATGTCCGGGGATGAATTAGTAGTGAGGATCGGACCTCCGTGTGTACCTGAGGGGTCGATGCTCCCCGACAGTGCCATCAGACGATTGGGATGGGTTGGACCCATTACCGAACAGAAATAGTGATCGCAAACTGTGAACGCGTCGGCGAGAGCGTAATAGTAGGGCAAGTCGGCGCGGGTGTAATAACCCATCGTGAGCAGTCCCTTCGACGGTCCCTCGTTGCGACTTCGCGTGTGAGTCGTCACGAAAGCGTCCATGGCGCCCTGGTGCCAACTCTGATGTTGCGCGAGCCACGAGTGTGACAGATCGTGCGTGCATTCACCCTCTCCGCTCCTCGAGTTGAGACGGAAGGGAAGCTGGAAATCGATGGGCTCGCGAGTCGTGTTGGCCAAGTCTGGCTGGGCGAAAACGCCAGGTGAGCCGACGGCGTGATCGTTGAAACCGCGAACGGCTTTGTAAGAACCGAAGTAGTGATCAAAGGATCGATTCTCCTGCATGAGGAACACGACGTGCTCTATCGCGCCGATGTCCGATCCGGCGGGCGCGATGGATTGCGCCGCTCCAATCGTGGAATGGCCCGAGTCATTTCCCATCAACCAACTCGCACCAACCACGACGCCGCCACCGAGGAACTGACGACGATCTATGAGAGGGGCGCTCAGCGCATCACGATGGGTCACAAGTCACACTTTTGTCTAGACCATAAGCCTCGTGGTACGCAGGCCCGAAATGAATGTCGTAGCCTTGCTATCTGCGGCTGTAGCTCAGCGGAATAGAGCATCGGTCTTCGGAACCGAGGGTCG
>DAIQOO010000007.1:30421-32251 GCA_036787845.1 Acidimicrobiales bacterium | reverse complement strand
GACGGCACACGCTGTCGCCGCAATTAGAAGATCAACGGCACGTGCGCCGCGGGCCTTGCGTCCAGTTGCCGAGATAGCGGCGAAGACTCTTCCGTAGGCGCGAGCCGCCTCTGCGTCGAAGGGAAGGGGATCAAAGACGGCTTCTGCCCTTTGAAGACGGTCCTGTCGCCGAGCACGCTCATCGGCATCGTTGGTGGCGTGTGGCCCGGCTGCAAGTTCAGCCATCGTCAAAGAACTGACAGCGAGTTCGACGGGAAGAAGTGAAGGATCAATCTGTTCGAGATCGATGACGATTGAGGTGTCGATGACGCCCCGTGCATGGCGAATCGGTTCAGACACGGGGTTCTGGGTCTTGTGACGCCACGCGATCAAGATCGGAGCGCAGACGATCCAAGTCGACGCTCGGTGCTCCCTTGAACGTTGCGATGGCAGCTTCGGTGCTGACAAAGCGGTGCCGGCGCAGAGGAGTGAGCTCTCCGACCGGAACGCCGTTTCGCGTCACCACGTAGGTTTGGCCCGCGTCTAAACCTCGCATGATTTCCCCACTGTTGTTACGGAGTTGGCGCTGCGTAATCTCAAGGTCCATCATTTGAATGTAGCACGGCGTGCTACGATACGTAATTCGTGACCCGGTCTTCTTGATTTTGACACTCCACAACGGTAGCGTACCGCGGCGCTGAAGCATCGAAAGTTTGTCGAATCCGATCATCACGTTTCCCACACTGGCGGATCGAGGCGCGCGAATTGGGTTCATCTAATGAGAACACTGATAGGGGTCGATAGTCATGATTCCTCTTGATTGGAACCTTCCGCGAGATCATCGAGGAGCCACGAAAGGTTTGAAAGCCGTCCACTAAGGTCCACCGACCGACGGTGCGCGAACCGCACCGTTCACTGAATAGTTCTAGGAGAAAAGCACTCACCGGGGGTCTTCACCACCCGGTGAGTGCCTCTACAAACGGGCAGAACCTAATGTGTGAGCAGTTTCTTTACGTATTCAATTTCTTCCGCGACCCCGCGCGCAACACTCACGAATTTACGAACGCCAGTCGCGAGGTCGAACGCTGCTCACCTCGATCACCGATGGTCAGAGCTTCGTAGTGGGGGATCTGTTCGATCAGATCGAAGACCTCGCCACCTCCAACCACGAGCGCGGTGGCCAACGCGTCGCAGAGTCCCAAGTCAGGACCGGTCACACTCGCCGACGCGACGTTCGTGACTGGTCGGCGCGTAAAGGGATTGATGAGATGTTGTCCTCGCTCGTACGTTCCCGACGTCGCCACCGCCCCGCGAAGTTCAATGACGCACGCCAACGTCGTTGGCTGTGCCGGATCCGCTATGCCAACGCGAAACAACTGACCAGGGCTCGGACGTCCGAAGCTGGCAATATCGCCCGCCGCGTTGACCATCGCCCCCGTCACGTCCGATAGTGCCAACGCGTCGAGGGCCCGTTGCGCCGCCCAACCTTTTACGTAGCCAGTTGGATCGACATCTCCAGGAAGCGACCACGGATCGAACCAACCATTGGAGAGTTCCTTCGCTACTGCGCAAAGTTCGAGGACCTCTTTTACCTCAATGGGTACTTCGCCCAGGGTGATCTCACCACGTCGAAGCTGACTTAACGGACTCGTTGCCTTCCAGGTGCTGAAAGTCTTGTCAGCGTGATGAAGGACGCTGAGCGCGTCCTTGAGAAAGGGAGAGAACTCAGCCGGTGGGACACTCAACTCGTTGTAGAGGTCAATCGTGACGACGGTGCCCATGACCTCTTCTCGATGGTGAAGTCTCGTTAGGCGCGACTCACCGAGCTGGGAGGACATCATTTGAATCCCA
>DAIQOO010000007.1:28091-30321 GCA_036787845.1 Acidimicrobiales bacterium | reverse complement strand
CATCTCAATTCAGAAGCTGAACGCTTCGTGGTGAATCCGTTTGCGGTTGACACCGAGGCGGAGGGCGACGTCAATCGCGCGCTCAGTAAAACCTTCTGGTCCACAGATGTAGACGTCGCCTTGAGCGATATCGGGCACCAGTCTCTTCACGCTCTGAGGGTCGAAACGCACCGTGTGGCGCGAGCCGACCAATTCGTGGAACTGTCCACCGCGCCCTCGCACGAGTGCCTCGACTTCGTCGCGATGCGCAATCTCTTCAGCGCTCGAGGCGCGAATGATGACCGAGACGTCTACCGTCTTTGGCAAGTCCTCCAACAGGGCGCAAAGTGGCGTGACCCCCACTCCTGCGCCGATCAGCGTCACTTGATTTGAGGTCCGGGCGTGCTTGGTGAACGTGCCATAAGGTCCCTCGACGAACACTCGCGTGCCGGGCTTCAAATGTTGCACGGCGTTCGACTGGTCACCTAGCGATTTGACCGTCACGCGTAGAAACGGAGGACGCGGTAATGCGGAAAGTGAATAGGGATGGCTGTGCCACCAAAGTCCCCTGGCGAAGAATCGCCATTGGAAGAACTGTCCACCAGACACCGCTAGTCGTGAAAGATGCTTGCCCGAGATAATGAGTGAATAGACGCCGGGTGCCTCGAGTCGTACTTCAGCGACACGAAGTTGCAGACGAAAGTTTCTAACGATGGGGAGGAGGACTCGACTAATAATGACGACACCCGCCGACAGCGACCAGATCGCAATCCAAAACGCTTTAGCCAAAGGATGTCCTAGGAACATCACGCCCGTCACTATTTGATGAGCGAAGGCCAACGCAATTGCCAGGTAGATGTAGAGGTGCACGACCCACCACGTCTCATATTTCATCTTTCGTCGTGCGATTCGAGCTGAAGCGACACCGGCAACGATTAAGAGTCCAAAGCCAACCATGGCGGCGAGCTCGTCGGGATAGTTGTTAAGAAATATCCAGAGCTGACGGAGCGCTCCTGTTTTTGACATTTGGGCATACCCAAGCGTGATGGTAACGACGTGGAGCACGATGAGGGCAATCGGCCAACCCCCTATGCGCCGATGCCACTTGACGAGACGATCCTGTCCAACTGTTCGCTCCAGCCAAGGAAGCCGAGCGATGAGGACGATCATCACCAACATGAGATAGGTGCCGGTCAAGCCAGCGAGTCGACCGATAGCGATGAGCCATCCACCCGGCGACGCCAGGGTACCGCCGGTCTCACCAACGGCGACGAGGGCCACAACGACTCCCAAGCCAATACCCGCGAGAACTGCGAGGAGGTCCGCCACCCATGGAATAGGAGCATGGCCGCCTCGATGACGTGACGCGGACGAGCGTTCCGTCCGTTTCAAAGGCGTGTTCCGACTCGTCGTTTTGGTGGCTAACACGTTGTCAGGGTAACTATCGAATCTAAGAACACTTCAAGAGGAGTGTTGAAATATCGAATGCCGCGTCGAATTTAAGGCCGTTCTGAGTTCATGGGGTCTGAAATAGGGGAAAGGTGAATCTTCGCTGACCAGCGCCGGTTCAAGCCGTTTCACGTCGAGGGCTCAGGGAAAGGCAGCGAATGGATGGAGAGACCGTCCGAAACGTCCGTGAGCGTGGAATTTATCCGAGAGCTAAACCTAAAGTTAAGTGGAGAATCAATTTTGGTTGCAGGTCGAAAGGAGATTGGGGACTTCACAAAGTGTTGAAAAAGTTAGCGGTGCAACGAAATCTGAACCAATAGCTTTCGAAGCCGGCTCACGCGTTAGCGTTCATGTCTATCCGATGGAGTCTTCGCTAATGAGGATGACAAATGCGGTATGAACTCTTCGACAGAACCTTCTTTGAACGCGCCCCCGATGTTGTCGCGCACGACCTCATCGGATCACTCATGGTCATTGATACCGGTAACCATGTTCTGCATGCTCGCATTGCTGAGACAGAGGCATACGGGGGACTTGATGATCCTGCATCACACGCATTTCGGGGCCCAACCCCACGCTCTGCGGTCATGTTTGGACCAGCGGGATTCTTGTACGTATATCGAATTTACGGAATTCACTGGTGCATGAATGTTGTGACGCAGGGAGCAGGAACGGCAAGCGCCGTCCTTCTGCGTGCGGCTGAGGTCTACGTCGACACTCAAGACGGTCCGGCGCCGGATCCTCCTTCCGTCTTTTTACGTGGACCGGGAAATCTCACGCGTGGACTCGGTATTACTGGCGC
>DAIQOO010000007.1:26094-27991 GCA_036787845.1 Acidimicrobiales bacterium | reverse complement strand
CCGTCTTTTTACGTGGACCGGGAAATCTCACGCGTGGACTCGGTATTACTGGCGCCGACAATGGGAAAGACTGCTGTCAAGAAACTGGGCCGAGGATCAAGTTTCAAGGTCCCTCTGATAACAAGGGAAGTACGCGCGTAGGTCGTTCCAGACGAATTGGAATTTCTCGAGGGCAAGAACGACTATCGAGATACTTCCTCGAAGGACATCCGGCCGTATCTCGAGACCCGTCACCGACGCGGTAAAGGATGATGGTTAAGTAAGAGCCATCCTTCTCGCATTCGTCGGCCAAATTGCGACTTGAGAATCGCCGAGGAGTTCCTTTTTCCCCGGGGGACGAGAATTTGTAGCGAAGACGTCGAGACTGTCGTCGCCGCTCTCTTCAACGCCGAGGGTTCCAAATGGCGCCGGGTGAGCGACTGTGCCTCGAAGTTACCGAGAGTGCCTTGAAGGAGGACGTCACGTACTTCGCAAGGACTTTGGCGGATCTGAAATCGTTGGGCGTCAAACTGTCGATTGACGACTTTGGGACTGGATTTTCGTCACTCGGTCGACTGAAGAACTTCCCAATCGATGAACTCAAAGTCGACCAAGGATTCGTTAAGGGGCTTGGTATCGACCAACAAGACACGGCGCTCGTCGACGCGATCGTCGCGATGGCGCACGCGCTCAATCTTTCAGTTACCGCCGAGGGCGTAGAGAACGAGACACAACTCGCGCACCTACGATCACTGGGTTGTCAGCGCGGTCAAGGTTTCTACCTCGCGCGGCCGATGCCAGCCAGTGCGATCGATGAATTAGTCAATACCTCACATCAGTGGGAGCTGGTGTAGCGAACTAGTTGTGGCGTTCACGCTCGAAAGCGCAACGCACGCGCTCGGTACACTTCACCAATGTTCGAGAGATGGATTCGTGGAGTCCTTCGCGTTCGTCTCTTGGTACTCGGCCTCTGGGCGCTCGTCGCCGTCGCTGGTCTCGCCTCCGCCTCGCAGTTGCCAAATCTACTGTCGACGTCGCTGAGCGTTCCGAGCACCAGTTCGGCCCAAGCCAGTGAGATCCTGGCGCGACACTTCGCCGAGAATATTGACGGCAGTTTTACGGTGGTCGTCCAGCAAGTACGTCCCTCGACGCTCGAGCAACGCGACATTGAAATCAAGCTCGTCCAAGCAATTCGTTCGCTCCCAGGAGCAAAGGTCACGCAAGAGCGATTCGTTGGGAGAACCTTTTTCGCCAACGTGGACACGTCGTACGGTCTGAACAAGGCCGCGAACACCACGAGTCAATTGCGAGAACGCCTTCGCGTGGTTGGTCTAGCGGGCGCGCTCGTGACGGGGCCGGCCGCACTCCAGCACGACATAGCGCCGATACTTTCAACGGATCTTCATCGGGGTGAAGTCATCGCTCTCGTGCTCGCGATTCTCCTCCTCGTTGCGGTACTTGGTCTGTGTTGGGCGCTCTTGGTACCGTTTGTGGTCGCCGCAGCGACGACGTTGCTGGCCCTGACGGTAGTACTGCTCTTAGCTCACCATTTCTTGATGGTCCTCTACGTTCCCAACGTCATTGAACTCTTTAGTCTTGGTCTGGGAATCGACTACTCATTACTCATCATCCACCGTTTCCGTCACGAGCTACGCGACGACTTCGTCGATACTGACGACGCGGTGGTCGCGACGATGCTGTCGGCGGGTCGATCAGTGATGATCTCGGGTCTTGCCGTCGCAGTGGGACTCGCGACGTTATTTATCATTCCCGTACCCTTTGTACGATCACTGGCGATCGCTGGACTTTTGGTGCCACTGGTCGCCATGCTGGGCGCCGCCACGCTGTTGCCGGCGCTCTTGTCGCTGTTGGGACGACGAGGCGTTCGCGCAGTTGGCGTGGGCGGGATCCTCTCTCG
>DAIQOO010000007.1:20742-25994 GCA_036787845.1 Acidimicrobiales bacterium | reverse complement strand
CGCTGTTGGGACGACGAGGCGTTCGCGCAGTTGGCGTGGGCGGGATCCTCTCTCGACGCGACGTGGTCGAAGGTACCTGGACACGACTCGCGCGCTTCGTGCTCGGTTATCCTCGCTCGGTCCTTGCGCTCGCCGCGGTGGTACTCGTTCTACTTGGCTCGTCACTCTGGTCACTGCAAGTGACGCCAGCCTCGCTCACGGCCGTGCCCGCACAGATGAGTTCCGTGAAGGCCCTCAATGTCGCACGCTCGCAATTCGGACCGGGGATTTTAACGCCCATAAGTATCGTCATCGATACCGGCGGCGCTGGCGGGGCGAGCGAGCCGAGCCAAGTAGCGGCGCGGTTACGACTGGCGGAATCGATACTGCGCGACCACGAGGTTGAAGTGGTGGCCATTGGCGGCAAGGCGCCGTACGTCGACGCCGCCGGTCGCGACGAACAAGTGGTCGTCATCGGTCGCAGCGAGTTCGGGGCGCCGCCCTCACAAGTGCTCGTGCGCTATTTGCGAAGTGTGATCATCCCGGGCGCACATTTTCCAACGGGTACCAGCGTGTACGTAGGGGGCGCCGGCGCGCAAGGCGTCGACTTCCTCTCAACGATCTATGGTGCCTTCCCGTGGCTCGTCGCATTAGCACTCGTACTTAGCTACGCGATCTTGATGCGCGCGTTTCGCTCCTTGTTGTTGCCACTGCTCGCGGTCTTGCTCGATCTCGTGAGTCTCGGCGTCGCCTACAGCGTGATGGTCGCTGTCTTTCGCTACGGCGTATTGTCGCCGGTACTGGGTACTTACCACGTCGGTCAGATCGAAGGATGGGTACCCGTGTTTCTCTTCGCCGTGCTCTTTGGCCTTTCGATGGACTACGACGTCTTCATTGTTTCTCGTATGCGTGAAGCCCACGACCGAGGATCGAGTGACGCCCAAGCGATTACGAACGGACTGGCCAACACGGGCGGCGTCGTCAGCGCCGCGGCGCTCATCATGGTCGGTGCCTTTAGCGGTCTTGTCGCCGGTCACGTCGCGGGACTTCAAGAGTTGGGCGTGGGATTAGCAGCGGGGGTCATCGTTGACGTGACGCTCGTGCGGGGCCTGGTGTTACCCGCCGTTATGGGATTGCTCGGGCGATTGAGTTGGTGGCTACCAAAACCCGCGGCGTTCATCGTGGGTGTCCCTCCGTCGCCCAAGGGGAAGAGGGGCGCCGGAGGAACGAAGTCGTAAGGTCTCGAGAACGTCCGAGTGTTCTTACTTGACGATCTTGATCGAGAAGCGGATGGCCGGCACGTGGTAGCCGAGCGCCAGGCCCGGGTAATCACGGGCGTATGACAAGTCTGGCACCATGCCGTAGGGAGTGCTCGCGAACGACGGTGACAGCGAGTAGAGCATCGGGTACAGGTCGATGATGTGCGTGCCGACGCCACCGGTGGCGTGCAGGTGGACCACCATGTAACCATTGGAGTTGAAGCCGCAGCTGTAGCCGATGTAGCTGTTGTCGTAGTCGACCCCCAAGGTGTTGTCCAGTTGCGTCCAGCCGACACCCTTGATGCTGATGGTGAACTCCTGGTTCTGTTCAAAGGTGTTGGTGCCCTTACCGGATTGGCCTACCTCGAATGCGGCGAGGGCTCTGGCCGTCTGGGCGGGGGTGGGGTTCTTTAGGGGTGCGGTGTAGTCATTCGCCGTCGCGAGACCTTGGCTGATCACTTTGCCCGCCTTGTTCATGAAGGGAACGATGCTCTCCATCACGTAGAACGGCGCCTGAGCCTCCAACGTGCTGCCCTTCATGACCTGGACGACGTGCCAACCACCCAGGCTATCCGGGATCGTCACTTGCTGGCTGATCGTGCCGTTGGTGACCGCGGCGGTGCCCAGCGCGATAGAACTGAACGCCCAGCAGGTGCTCGCGCAGTTCACGCGGTTGCCGACGACGGTCGAGTACGCGAGGTTGACCGTCCCGGTGACCGAAGAGGGAAGACCGGTGACACTCAGCGTGGTCTTGGTGAGGACCGGGCCCTTGGTCGTGCTCAGCGTCGCGACCGCACTGCTCTGCGGGTCAAGCCCGGCGTTCGAGAGAGTGGTGACCTGGCTGACGGTCGGCTGCACGTCGGCGGGCCAGGAGATGGACGAGGCCGTCGGCCCGCTGTCCTTGGTGACCCTGAACGTGACTGTGCCGCCGTTGGTGTAGGGGATCGGAGACTGGATGACGTTCAGGTACATGTAGCTGATGGCGTTGCCGACCTGGATGAAGTGGGTACCCACCGGTCCCGCCGCGCGGATCGTGACACTCGCGGTGCCGCGGGTCCACTGCGCCTGCATCTCACCGGTGTAGTGGTTGTCCCAAAGGATCTCCGCTCCACCCGTGTAGAGGCTGGCCCCCATCGAGGTGTAGGTGATGGTGATCGGCGTACCGATCGGACCGTTGGTCGGGGTCACCTTGAGGGTGCGCAGTTCTTCGAAACCAGCGTGGCCCACGGCCGTACCGTTCGCCACCGCGTAGATGTCGTGGATACCACCGAAGTCAGCGGGCGCCGTTGTCTGGAACGTGAACGCGCCGCTCGAGTTGGTGGTCACCGTGGTCATGACCACAGTGATCTTCGAGTAGGAGGTGCCGAGGTAGTTGACCGTGTTGGGCTCGACGTCGGCGAGCCACGTGGCATTCGACGTTCCCCAGGTCAGTTCAACGCTCGTGCTCGCCGGCAGACCGGTGCCCGAGACGGTGATCGGCGTGCCTTGGACACCCTGGTTTGGAGTGACCGCGAGAGCCCCCGAGGTCGTGACCGGGATGGTGAAGGCCGCGGCCGTGGCCGCGGTGAAAGGAAGCGCCGGGACACCCGGAAGGGCGCTCGGCGGAGTGAGCGTGATCGTATTGGTGGATGTCGTATCGGCGCTGCTGGCCGAGGCGATCAAGGCCACCGGGATCATCGACGCCACCATGACACGGGCGAAGCGAGACCGGAGACCTCTGGTGAGGTACCTACGTAACATCTTGTTCCCTTCGTACTGCTCCGTCTCGGTCACTCGTTGGGACCTTTGTTGCGAACTCATTGCCCTTATTCTCATTTGGTTGCTAACGAGCCCGAACGGGCGATCCTTTGAACCGCTCGCTCGGGCTCGTAGCACTGCGAACTACCTACCTACTACTGTTCAGCCGGCCGGGACCGCGTTGAGGGTCGCCGACGAAGAGGTGTTGAAGTTGGGGGTGAAGGTCCCCGTGGCGCCCGCGACTGCCGGGGTCACGATGACCGTCTTCGTGTAGTGCACGGCGACGTACACCGCCTTGCCGTTCACGTGGACGACCTTGCCGGCCTTGCGCAGCAAGACCCACTTGATCGCCGGGACCTTCTTGGTGACCGCCGGAACGGCAATCGTCTTGAAGGTGACGGTGTAGGGGATCAGACCCAGCGTGCTATAGCCGGTGCCACCCGTGGCCAACGGGGCGGTCCAGAACGCGACACCATCGGTGCCCTGGATCGTGTTGGTCACACCGTGGTTGGCGAACGACAGGGTGAGCGGGGTCGAAACACCCTGAACGGTCACGGTCGCGCTGGAGACGTTGAGCGGGGTCAGCGGGGTGCCGTTCTGGGCGTAACCATAAGCGCGGAACACAATCGTCTGGCCAACGAGGAACTCGTTCGTGATCTGGCAGCCACCGTAGATCGGCGCGATCGCCGTAGCGTATTTACCGCTCGCGACGATGGTGTCGACGTACAGCGGAAGTGGCGAAAAGCTGGTCACCGACTGGACGGGCACTGCAACGTTTACCGTGTAGGCAGTCGCGGTCGCCGTGCTGAAGTCCGTCGTGTCAGTCGGCGTGAACGTGGCGCCCAAGATGACCGGGCCAGGAGCCGCAGCACCCCATAAGCAGGTCGCGGCGAACGGCGTCGTCGCCGTCGTGGCTACTGAAGTGCAGCCAGCAATCGCCACGCCGGCAGCCGTGAAGCTAACCGCACCGGCCACGCTCGTCGTCGCAATGATGCCGGTGGGCCCTTGGCCGACGATAGCCTTGCCGCCGCTAAGAACGACCGTGGGGGTCGTGGTCGCGGCCGACGCGGCCGTACCACCTACCAGAGAGAGGCTTCCCAGGGCCATGGCCCCGACCGCAAGTCCCGATATCAATCTCTTCATCTCGCACTTCCTTCTCTTTGGTTGGTTACTAATATTTGATGGTTAGGGGACCCTTCAGCGTCGCGCTGAATGAATCGCTCTCACTGGAACCGGCCGTGTTCGAGGCGACGCTGAATGAACCTTTGAACGTAAGAGTCCCCGAGACGCCCTTATACTTGCCCGAGCCACCCGTCACCGTCGCGACGCCATTGACGCTGACGCTGGTGGGCGTGGCGGTGGCCGAGGCACAGCCCTGGGACTTCGACGACGTCACAACTTTGAACGTCAATTTGCTACCCGATCCGGTAATCGAGCCCAGTCCGGTGAGCTCGTCACACTGGTTCGACGCTGGCGCCGAGCCCGTGGCACGCAACGTGCTCGAACCGAGGTATGTGCCGGTGCCCTTGCCCACGAGCGACGTCACCTTCACCGACGTCGCGGACTGGCCTGACGCGCCGACCATCAACAGTGCGATGGAACCCTTGTACGACCCACTAAAGGTGACTTTCTTTACCTTGAGTACCCTGGCTTGCACGGCTACGTGTCCCACGCTACGAACAGGTTGAGCGGCACCGGCGCTCTCAACGGCGCTGAAGGCGAGGGCGCTCGACAGCACAATCGCCACGATCAATCTTGAGTCTTTGCGCATCTTCTTCTCCCTAATTTGTTGATTCGAACTTCGAGCCAGTACGAGTATCTATCTGGAGAACGACGGACATTTAGGGTAAAAGGTCACGAATGGTAGGGACTAAATCCCTGAATGTGGTGCAAGAGGTCGCGATTACTTCGTGTTACGCAACGTCACACTTGTATCGACAACGCCACTGCTCGTACAAGGAAGTTGGCGACGACAAGTGATTCATCCGCTAGCGTTGTCTCGCCATGAAGTTGAGTCACCACATCCCCGTGACACCGTGGCGCGCAAAGACCACGTGGGACTTTCGTCCTCAAATGGCGTTGCCCTTAGTCGTGGGACTGGCTCTCTTTGGTCTCGGTGAAGGACTTCTCGTCCAGTCGCACTGGGGCGCGACACCGTGGACCGTCTTCGCCCAAGGCGTCGCGCACCATACGCACTGGTCACTTGGCTGGTCGACGGCGGTGATCAGCGTTGCGGTGTTGCTGTTGTGGTTTCCTCTTAGAGAACGACCGGGCTTT
>DAIQOO010000007.1:3240-20642 GCA_036787845.1 Acidimicrobiales bacterium | reverse complement strand
GATCAGCGTTGCGGTGTTGCTGTTGTGGTTTCCTCTTAGAGAACGACCGGGCTTTGGCACCATCGCGAATCTGATCGTCATCGCCTACGTTCTCGACATCGTCTCGACGAATCTCGCGATCCCGCAGGCGTACTGGCTAAAGAGCCTCTACGTCGTCGCTGCGGTCGCAGTGATTGGCGTTGGTAGTGCGCTCTATCTCACGACCGCGTTAGGCCCCGGGCCAAGAGATGGGCTCATGACGAGTCTCCATCGGCGCTATGGCATCAGCGTTGTCTACATTCGTCTCACCTTGGAGATAACGGTGCTCGTCGTTGGGTGGCTGATGGGCGGCACCGTGGGCGTTGGCACCGCGTTCTTCGCCGCGACCATTGGCTTTAGCATCGGGGCCAGTTTGAATACTGTGGATCGTGTCGTGCGATGGTGTTCGTCGTGATCAGCGGCGGACAACTTATTACCTTCCTCGTGGCCTCGATGGCGATCATCGTGGTGCCGGGTCCGAGCGTGCTCTTCACCCTTGCGCGCGGCGTCGCGTGGGGACGAACCGTCGCGGTACTGACGGTTCTTGGCAACAGCATTGGCACACTGGTGCTGTCAGTCATCGTGGCCGTCGGACTTGGACCACTGCTCGCGCACTCCAAGACGTTTGCCGTGATCTTGCAGACGGCGGGCGGGGCGTATCTCTTGTGGCTCGGCTTTGACGCCATGCGCCACCGTCACGAACACGCGAGGGCCATGGCGCAGCGCGAAGGAAAGCGGCCGGAGAATTTCATCGTCGTTCGACAGGGATTTGTAGTCGGGATCTTGAATCCGAAGTCCCTGGTCTTCTTTGCCGCGGTGTTCCCACATTTCGTCGACCGCACGAAAGGAAACGTCACCGTACAACTGCTCATTTTTGGCGCGCTCTTTAGCGTGATGGCGTTTTGTAGTGACGGTACGTGGGGCGTCATCGCTGGAACCGCACGAGAGTGGCTCTCCGGCTCGACGACGCGGCTCGTCACGCTTCGAACCATTGGGGCTTGCGTCATGATGACCTTAGGGCTCATCATTTTGATCAGCGCACTGACCTCGTAGATCATTCTTGTCGCGTTTTTTTGCTCGGCGATGTGTGGCCCCTTCCTACACTGCCTAGAGCAGAGGAGTCAACATGAGTATGCACGGCGGGGGCGGGGGCGGCGGGCGGATGGGCATGCGCTCGATGCAACGCGATCGCAAGATTCTTCAGCACCAATTGAAGAAGGGGACTCTACCTCGGATCTTGAAGTTCGCACAGCACTATCGCCCGGCGCTTATCTTCTTTCTCGTCGTCGTCGTACTCGACGCCATTGTTTCCTCGGTGTCGCCGCTCTTGCTGGCCGCGATCATCGACAAGGGAATCCCCGGTCATCGTACGGGGTTGATCGTGGGTTTGGCGGTATTGACGGCGGTGCTCGCGATCGCTGACGCTGGACTGTCGATGATTGAGCGAAGAGTGTCGGCGATTATTGGCGAAGGGCTCATCTATGATCTGCGCGCTGAAGTGTTTGAACACATCCAAAAGATGCCGATTGCGTTCTTCTCGAGAACGCAAACTGGCGCGTTGATCAGTCGACTGAACAACGACGTCATAGGCGCGCAACAGGCCTTCACCGATCTCTTTTCCAACGTTTTCGGCAACGTCATCCTGGTCGGCATCATCCTCGTCGTGATGTTCGTTCTCAGCTGGCCCATCACGCTCGTCGCGCTAGTGCTCGTGCCGGTCTTCTTGATTCCGGCGCGTAGGGTGGGGCGCCGACTCGGTACGCTTTTCCAGCGGGGGATGGAGCTGAACGCCGAGATGAACATGGTCATGACCGAGCGCTTCAACGTGTCGGGCGCCATGCTCGTAAAGCTCTTTGGTCGTCCCCACGAGGAGCTCGAGAACTTTGAACATCGCGCGGCGCAGGTGCGTGATATTGGTATTCGCCAAGCCACCTACCAGCGTTTCTTCTTCATCTCGCTGACCTTGACAGCGTCGCTCGCTACGGCGTTCGCGTATGGCTTCGGCGGTCTCGCGGTGGTGCACGGAGTGTTGGCGATAGGAACGGTCGTTGCCCTCACGGCGTACCTGACGCGCCTTTATGGACCCCTCACCCAACTGTCCAGTCTCAATATTGACTACATGTCAGCGATGGTCAGTTTCGAGCGGCTCTTCGAGGTACTCGATCTCGAGCCCATGATCAAAGAGAGCGCGGACGCGCGCGAAATTCCCGTCGGCCCGGCGCAACTTCGCTTCGATCACGTGGACTTCTCCTACCCCGGCGCCGACGAGGTGTCGCTCGCCTCGCTCGAGGCGGTCGCGCGACTGGATGACACGCCGCGCACGTCAGTGCTGCACGACATCAGCTTCGTCGTCGAACCAACCACGATGACCGCGCTCGTTGGTCCCAGTGGTGGCGGAAAGACCACGATCTCGATGTTGGTCTCTCGTCTTTACGACGTCGACGCTGGTTCGGTGACGATCAACGGTGTTGATCTCCGCGAGGCGTCAACGGCGTCATTGAACGCGACGGTTGGCGTCGTAACCCAAGACGCGCACCTCTTTCATGACACGTTGCGGGCCAACTTGTTGTTCGCCAAACCCGACGCCACGGAGGATGAGATCGCGCGAGCCCTGGCCGCGGCACAGATCGCCGATCTAGTGGCTTCGTTGCCGATGGGTCTTGGCACCGTGGTGGGCGAGCGCGGTTACCGTCTCTCAGGGGGCGAGAAACAACGCGTGGCCCTCGCGCGTCTGCTACTTAAGTCACCGCGTCTCGTGGTGTTGGACGAGGCGACGGCGCACCTCGACGCCGAGAGCGAGGCCGCCGTGCAGCGCGCGCTGGATGAGACGATGAATCAGCGAACGTCGCTCGTGATCGCGCACCGACTTTCAACTATTCGAAACGCCGATCAGATCTTGGTCGTGGATAACGGGCGCATCGTTGAGCGAGGCACGCACGCTGAACTACACGCGCGAGGTGGCCTCTACCGCGATCTCTACGAAACTCAGTTCGCTAGTCAAGAGGACTAGCCCATCGCGTGCGCGCCGCCGTCGACGTGAATGACCGAGGCGGTCGTCGCGCGAAGGAGCGGTGACAAGAGCGCGATGGCGGTGTCGGCGACGGCACTGGCGTCGTGCACGTCCCATCCAAGAGGTGCCCGTTCACCCCACGTGTCTTCAAAGATCGAAAAGCCGGGAATTGATTTCGCGGCAACGGTGCGAATGGGACCCGCGGCGAGCATGTTGACGCGAATCTTGTCCGGTCCGACTTCGCGCGCAAGATAGCGACCCAGTGACTCAAGGGCCGCTTTCATCACGCCCATCCAGTCATACATCGGGTACGCCCTCGTTCCATCGAAGTCGAGCGCGACGACCGACGCGCCCCCGAGTGCTTCGCTCTTTTGCAGCAGTGGTCGAAACGCGCCAACGAGTGCGGCGAGCGAGAAGGTAGACGCGTGCATCGCGGCCGAAACATCCTCGTAGGGGGCAAGAAACATCCCACTGCCGAGACAGCTTGGCGGCGCGTAGCCAATGGCGTGTACCAGTCCGTCGAGACGACCAAAGCGAGTGGTGACCTCTTCGACGGCCGCTTGGATCTCGTCGGGATTCGTGACGTCAAGATCGATGACCTCACCAACGTCACCGAGTTTTCTTGCGGTTCGCCGAGTGAGGGACGTGCCCCGCCCAAAGCCCGAAAGAGCAATCGTCGCGCCTTCTTCGAGCGCGCGCTTGGCAATGCCAAAGGCCAGGGAGTCGTCGGTCAAGACGCCGGTAACCAAGATACGGTGATCGCTCAGGAGTGCCATGTTGTTAGCGTACTTCTAGGGTTTGCGAGTGACGAGGACGACAATGACGACAGTGGGCATTCTTGGGGGCACCGGTCCGGCCGGACGCGGCGTGGCGATTCGTCTGGCGAGCGCGGGCTACGACGTACTTCTCGGATCTCGTGACGTGACGCGCGCCGAGGTGATCGCCACCTCGTTACTGCCACGTGGCGAGGGCGTGGTGCGTGGCGCGACCAATGAGGCCGCTGCGGACTGTGACTTCGTGGTGGTAGCGACGCCTTGGGACTCGGCCGTGGCGACCGTGCGATCGTTGAAGGGCAAACTTGTGAACAAGATCGTGATCTCGATGGTCAACGCGCTCACGCGCGAAGGCAAGGAACTCGTGCCGCTCTTTCCGGCCCGTGGATCGATGGCCGCGCAGATTTCCTTTGCCCTCCCCGAGAGCAGAATCGTCGGCGCGTTTCATCATCTGCCGGCGGGTCATATGGAAGATCTAGACAGTGACCTCGACGCGGACGTCATCATCTTTTCCGATGACGAAGTGGCGCTCGAAGAGATAGCCACGATGATTAACGCTATGACCGGCCTGAGGGCAGTCATAGCTGGATCGATGTCGCTCGCTAGCGCGATTGAAGCCTTCACCGGGGTGTGCATCTCGGTGAATATTCGCCACAAGACTCACAGCTACGTAAAGCTCGCCGGACTTTCTCACTAATGCTGCTCTACGACAGTGCGCGTCGGGGTGTCTACCCCTTAGAGGCTGGACCAATCGTCACGCTCTACAGCTGTGGGATCACGCCCTACGACGCCGCGCACCTGGGTCACGCCTTCGTCTATCTCTCCTTCGACGTTCTCACGCGTCGACTCATCGACGCCGGACACGACGCGCGATTGGTGCGAAACGTCACCGACGTCGATGACGACATCTTGCGAAAGGCTCGCGAACTTGGCGTCAACTATCTCGATCTGGCGGCCCAAGAGATGGTGACCTTCGAGCGTGACATGAAGTCCATCAACTTGCTGCCCGTGTACTCCGAGCCCCGCGCGACTGGCGCGATTCCTGAGATTTTGACGTTGATCGGAAAGACCTTCGATCAGGGATTCGCCTACGAAGTCGAAGGCTCGGTGTACTTCGAGGTGTCCAAGTTTCCCCGCTTTGGTCAGGTGAGCCATGAGCCGCGCGAGGCGATGCTCGAACTTGCCGCCATTCACGGCGGACGCCCCGATGATCCACGAAAGCGCGACCCACTCGACTTCGTGCTCTGGCAACCGGCGCTCGAAGACGAGCCGTCGTGGGAGTCTCGCTGGGGGCCGGGACGGCCGGGTTGGCACATCGAGTGTTCGGCGTTGGCACTTCGCGAACTCGGTGAAACGGTGGACGTGCACGGAGGAGGTCGTGACCTCGCGTTTCCTCACCACGAATGCGAAGCAGCGCAGAGTGAATCGGTGACGGGCGCGCCGTTTGTCAAACACTGGATGCACACGGGCTTAGTAGCGTTGGACGGAATCAAAATGAGTAAATCACTGGGAAATCTCGTCTTTGTGCACGACTTGGTCCGACGCTCGGAACCAGCGGCGGTACGTCTTTCTCTGCTCGATCAGCACTACCGCGCAGACTGGGAGTGGCGTGACGAACTGTTGTCCCAGGCGCAGTCGAGACTCGCGACGTGGCGCTCGACGTTGACGACGGGAAGAAGTTCGAACGTCCTCGACGACGTGCGCGACGCGCTTGACGACGATTTGAACACGCCGACAGCACTTCGCGTCATCGACGCCGCGGCCCACGCGGGATCAAACGTCGCCCAGGGGGCTGCGCTGCTCGGCATTACGCTGTAGGCGACGAAAGGCCACGATGTCCGATTTCGAAGTAGTGCTACCCGACGGCAGTCTTCGCACCCTGACGCCAGGGTCGACGGCGCTCGACCTCGCCAAGGCCATCGGTTCGCGATTAGCCAAAGACGCCCTCGCGGCACGCGTCAACGGCGAGCTTGTCGACCTTTCAACGCCCTTGAATGGTGGCGAGCGCGTCGCGATCGTCACGCCAGCGAGTGACGAGGGTCGCGAAGTACTGCGACACTCGAGTGCACACGTGATGGCCCAAGCGGTCACGCGACTGTGGCTCGGGGCGCACTACGCCATTGGTCCAGCGATTCGTGACGGCTTCTACTACGACTTTGAACTTCCTGATGATGGTCACTTTAGTGACGACGATCTCGAGCGCGTCGACGCGGAGATGCGCGTCATTATCGCCGAGGATCAGCCCTTTACGCGAAGCGAACACTCGATTAAAGAGGGCCTCGCGATCTTCAAAGATCAACCGTTCAAGATTGAGATCATTGAGGCCGTGGCGAGTGGTGGCAGTGAAGAAGACCTCGCCGAGGCCGGAAGTGATTCGCTCATCTCGACCTACTCGAACACCGCGGCCTTTGTTGATCTCTGTCGAGGGCCTCACGTGCCGAGTACTGCTCGTCTTGGACACTTCAAATTAACGCGGGTAGCGGGCGCGTACTGGCGAGGTGACGAACACAAGCCTCAGTTGCAGCGCATTTACGGTACGGCTTGGGAGTCGAAGGACGCGTTGGCCGCGCACCTGACCCAACTCGAAGAGGCGGAAAAGCGGGACCATCGCCGTCTCGGTCACGAAATGGACCTTTTCTCTTTTCCCAGCGAGATTGGTCCGGGCCTCGCGGTCTTTCATCCCAAGGGTGGCATCATCCGTCGAGTGCTCGAGGAGTACTCGCGCCAGCGTCACGAAGTGTCGGGCTATGAGTTTGTGTACTCACCGCACATCTCTAAGGCTGAGCTCTTTGAGACCTCGGGGCACCTCACGTGGTACGCCGAGTCCATGTACCCGCCCATGGTGCTCGACGAGGGACAGCACTATTACCTAAAGCCAATGAACTGCCCGTTCCACGTCTTGATTTTCAAGGCGCGTCAGCGTAGTTATCGCGAGTTGCCGCTTCGAATGTTCGAGTTCGGCTCGGTCTACCGATACGAGAAGTCCGGCGTCGTGCAAGGTCTGACGCGCGTTCGCGGCATGACCCAAGACGACGCGCACATCTTTTGCACGCGCGAACAGATGGCCGATGAACTGTCGAGTCTCTTGGACTTCGTATTGAATCTTCTGCGCGACTTTGGACTCAATGATTTCTACCTTGAGCTCTCGACCAGACCAGAGAAGAAAGCGGTTGGCAGTGACCAAGAGTGGAGTGAAGCGGAAGCGGCGCTGGCGTCGGTCGCTAACGCGGCCGGCCTCGAACTCGTGCTCGACGTCGGCGGTGGCGCGTTTTACGGACCGAAGATCTCCGTACAAGCCCGCGACGCGATTGGTCGCACGCACCAGATGTCGACGATCCAGTTGGACTTTCAAACACCGCAGAACTTTGACGCTACCTACGTCGCCTCCGACAACACCCGTCAGCGTCCGATCATGATTCACCGGGCTCTGTTTGGATCCGTCGAGCGATTCATGGCAATTCTCATCGAGCACTACGCGGGCAACCTTCCGACGTGGTTGTGCCCCGAACAGGTTCGCGTGCTGGGCGTGCGTGACGATCACGACGAGTACGCCTACGACGTCGCGGCACAACTTCGTCTTTGTGGCGTTCGCGTCGAGGTTGAAGCGGCGAGTGAGCCCCTTGGCGCGCGCATTCGAAAAGCCAAACTCGAAAAGATTCCCTACGTCGTAGTGGTCGGTGACGAGGACGTGGCAAAAGGCACGCTCGGCATTAACCCCCGTGGATCGAACGACCCCGAACGAGGGGTGGACGTGACGTCGTTTCGCGATCGACTGGTCGAAGAGATTCTCGTGCACGCGTCACCCGAGGCGCCTTCGTGGCCCTAGAGCGATTCTCCGCGGCGTGGCGCGAGTCTTACGTCACGAGTGCCGGTGCAGAGTTGAACGCGAGCGACGACGCGGCGTGCGTCTTTTGTGTGCTCGGCACGGAAGCCGTTGACGAGTCGACGGGCGTGCTCTTAAAGCGTGAACACACGTACGTGGTTTTGAACGCGTTTCCCTACGGCTCGGGTCACGTCCTCGTCGTGCCGTTTCGCCACGTCGCGTCGCTCGATGAGTTACGTGATGACGAGTACCAAGATTTCTTCCTAACGGTGCGCGCGACTATGGGCGCTCTCACGCGCGCGTACGAACCAGACGGGATGAACATGGGAATGAATCTCGGTAACGCCGCGGGCGCGGGAATCCCCAAACACGTCCACGGGCATGCTCTGCCGCGCTGGAACGGTGACACCAACTTCATGACCACCATTGGTGAAACGAGAGTTTTACCTGAGTCACTGCAGTCAACGTGGCGCAAGGTGCACGCCCAACTTTGAACCGGACTCGCGCGGACGCCTCCGGTAGACTCGGCGCCATGAGTCCAGAGGGTCGATGTTCGACGGCAAGTTCCGCCAGTCGGTAGACGCGACGACCGCGCCAATCGGTCGATGGCTCGTTCGCGTGGGATTTTCCGCCGATGTCCTCACGGCGTCGGGACTTGTCTTCGCGTGCGCCACGGCGTGGGCCATCGCGCAGGGCATGCACTTTTGGGCCATCGTGTTGCTCACCTTGACGGGGTTTCACGATCTCTTTGACGGTCCCGTCGCGAAGGCCTCCCACCGCACGTCTCAGCGCGGTAGTTTCTTCGACTCGGTATCAGATCGGATCGCGGACGCCGTCATCTTGGGTGGCGTGGCGTACTACTTGACCGCCCGCGACCACGGACAACTTGTATTGCTGCCCTTCGCCATTTTGACCACGACCTTCATGATCTCTTACCAGCGTTCGAAGGCGGAGAGCCTGGGACTGGTCGCCAAGGGTGGCTTAATGGAACGTGCCGAGCGTATGATCCTCTTGGGCGTGGGTCTTCTCGCGACGCCAATCTTTATTCCCGTGCTGTGGTTGATGTTGGGGCTTACGGCGATGACCGCCGGCGGGCGATTCTGGCGTGTGTGGCAGGTGGCCGCCCGTCCAGCGCCGTCGACGACGTCGACGCTTCGAGCTCGCCAACACAGTCGGCGCCTTCGTCGAGGACTCAGTCGAGCGTCGCGTCACTAGCCGTGGCCACGAAGGCGCGCGCCACTCTCTTTAAGGCCGTGGGCGCCGTCATGGAAGCCCTGCCCGAGCGAGTGGACGTCGCACTCGCCAGTTCGATCGCCGCCGCAGTTGGTCGGTGCAACAAGGGCGCGAGAGAGAACTTGACACGAAATATCGCGCACGTTCTGTTTGCGCCCGGTGGCGAAGTCGACCACGAGTTGCTCGATCACTTCGTGGCTCGGGGATTTCGCAGTTACGGACAGTATTGGGCCGAAGGAGGGAAGCTTCCCGCACTCAAGAGCGCCGTCATCAACGACCGCTTCATAATCGCCGAAGGGCTGGAACACCTCGAAGCGTCCAAAGATCGCGGGCGCGGAACCGTCATAGCGTTGCCCCACGTGGGTTCGTGGGAGTGGGGTGGATCGCACATGAACTCGCTTGGTCTTGGCATGACCGCCATCGCCGAGGAGTTAGATCCACCAGAGCTCTTCCAATGGTTCAAGGAGAAGCGTGAATCCATTGGCATTCGCATCGAGCCTCTGAATGAGTACGCGGGCTCAGTTTTGCTCTCGAAGCTACGAGAAGGTGGAGTCGTGGGTCTTCTCTGTGACCGTGACTTGCAAGGAAATGGCATCGACGTGACATTTTTTGGCGAACGGGTCACCATGCCCGCTGGTCCCGCGACGCTGGCGCTGCGAACAGGCGCGACGCTGGTGGCGGCCGCCTGTTACGCCGGGCCGGGCCGTGACCATTTCGCCGTAATCACCGCGCCCATCGCCGCCGAGCGCACGAAGAAACTTCGCGACGACGTGACCAGGGTCACACAACTCGTCGCGATCGAACTCGAAGGGCTCATTCGACGTGCGCCTGAGCAGTGGCACGTGTTGCAGCCACGTTTCGCCAGCGCATGAGCGTTGAGCGTGTGGTCCTGGTGTCGCCCTACGCGTTGAGCGTCTTTGGCGGCGTGCAAGAGCAAGTCCTGGCGATGAGTCGCGTGCTCACCTCGCGCGGTCGCGACGTACTCATTGTGGCGCCCGATGGACGCGACATCACGCATTACGACACACCAGCCGCCATCCTTCGACTGGGTGTTCGATTGTCGCTGCCGGCCAATGGATCCAAGGCTCCTCTCGCGCTCTCTCCTCTTGCGGCACTACGAGCAAAGGCAGCCATTGACGCCTTCAATCCCGACGTCGTGCACTTTCACGAGCCCTTCGCTCCGTTACTCAGCTGGCCCACTTTGTTTGCTCATCGCCATCCCGCTGTGGGTACCTTTCATCGCAGTGGGGGAGGTCCGGCAGTTCATTACACCAAGGTGGTATTGCGCCGCCTTGCGCCGCGCCTGGACGCGGCGGTATCGGTAAGTGACGCCGCGGCGGCAACACTTCTCGACGCCAGTGGTCTTGTGAGCGACGTACTCTTCAACGGCTTTGAGACGGAGCGCTTCGTGGCGACACCTCGTGAACGCGCACACAACAAGGTGCTGTTCTTCGTTGGTCGCCTCGAAGAGAGAAAGGGCGTCGCGTTCGCGATACACGCGCTGCGCGAACATAACGCACGAAGCGACGATCCCTGGCAGTTGGTGATTGCTGGTGAGGGGCCCGAACGAGTACGCCTCGAAGCGCTCGCCGCGCGCGACGACAATATTGTCTTTCTGGGGCGCGTGAGCGACGAAGAGAAGCGTGCTTGGTTACGTCGCGTCGACGTGTTGATCGCGCCGTCGACGCGGGGCGAGAGTTTCGGTCTCGTGTTACTCGAAGCCATGGCTAGTGAAACGTTGGTCGTGGCGAGCGACATTGAAGGCTACGCCGACGCGACGGGCGGTCACGCGACACTGTTTCGTGCGGGTGACGTGTCCTCGCTCATCGACGCCGTTACTCGCGCACTCGCGAGTGAGAGCGAAGAGCGCGTAAGCGCGGCACGCCGTTACGCCGAGCGTTGGTCGATGACGTCCTTGATGGACGCCTACGACGATCGTTACGACGACGCAGTTCGACAATTTCAACTAACCAAGTAGCCTTGGGTCGTGGCCAACAAGCAACGAAATCGTTCTCGCCGCCCACACGTCTCAAGAGACCATGGGTCACGATTCGTGGCACCCGTGCTCGATCCCACCTGGCAGAACCCCTACGTCCCCTCGACGGGCGAGCGTCACCATAACTTGCACGTCGTGCGCCGATTCGCGTTTCGCCGCCGACTTCCCCAAACCATTGTCGTGGGACTCATTGCCGTGTTGTTCGTCGTCGGCGTCGTCGTCGTTGCGTGGCTGCCGGCTGTGGGCGTCATTATCGCGCTGGTGTACGCGTGGGATCTACGTCGCACGGTCGCCAGTTTCTCCGAACGCGCCGAGACGCTCGCGGGCTCGATGCTCTCGGAGTTTTCCGCGGGCGGCGACTCGGTGGAGCGTCTGCGACTCGTCACGGTGCTCGATCGACTGGCCGCGACCTTTGGTGTCGCCGGCGTCAGCGCCTTCATTGTGAGTGATCGCTGCTACAACGCGGCGCTGGTGCCCGACGGCAGTCGCTTCTCACTCTTTGTCACGAGCGCACTCATGCAGGACTTTGAACTCATTGAGCTCGAAGGCGTCGTCGCGCACTGCCTCGCCCGCCAGCGACTCGGTCTCGTGGACCGCGAGAGCCTGGCGGCGGTGATGTCGCTGAACGACGACGCTCGCCAAGCGCTCGCGGGCGAGGGTCTGGCCTACCGGGCGGACGAAGTAGCGGCGGCGAGTATTCGCTATCCGCTGGGTCTCGCTAGTGCTCTTCGTAAATGTGCTCGTCAGCACGTCGAAGAAGACTCGTTCTTTCGCTCTTCGACCTACGCTCAGTGGCGCTGGGTCTTCTTCAATCAGTGGAGCGACCGAAGCGACGTTGACTTAGGCGACTTGGACGACGTTGAACTTCGCGCTCGCGCCCTCGAAGAGTGGTAGAGCGAAGCAATTAGGCTGGGCTTATGAGTTCTTCTCAAAACCCTTCCATAACCGGCTCCGCCGTCGTCAAGCGCGGCCTCGCTGACATGTTGCGCGGCGGCGTCATCATGGACGTCGTTAACGCCGAACAGGCCAAGATTGCCGAAGACGCTGGCGCCGTCGCGGTGATGGCCCTTGAGCGTGTGCCTTCGGACATCCGTCGTGACGGTGGCGTTGCTCGTATGAGCGACCCGTTGATGATTCAAGAGATCCAGGCGGCCGTCACGATTCCTGTCATGGCGAAGGCGCGAATCGGTCACTTCGCCGAAGCGCAGATTCTCCAAGCCCTCGACGTCGACTACATCGACGAGTCTGAGGTGTTGACGCCCGCCGACGAAGAGAACCACATTGACAAGTGGGCTTTCACGGTGCCCTTCGTCTGTGGCGCGACTAATCTTGGCGAAGCACTGCGCCGCATTGGTGAAGGCGCGTGTCTCATTCGTTCTAAGGGTGAAGCGGGGACGGGCAACGTCGTAGAGGCCGTTCGACACCTTCGTACGATCAACGCACAGATCCGCCGTCTTCACAGTGCTGACGCGAACGAACTCTTCACACTGGCGAAAGAACTTCAAGCTCCGCTACCTCTCGTCCAAGAGGTCGCGCTCGCTGGAAAACTGCCGGTACCACTCTTTTGTGCTGGTGGAATCTCTACGCCCGCGGACGCGTCGCTCGTCTTGCAACTGGGCGCCGAAGCCGTGTTCGTTGGATCAGGCATCTTCAAGAGTGAAGACCCGGCGCGCATGGCCCAAGCCATCGTCGAGGCGACCACGCACTTCGAGGACGCCAGTGTCGTAGCGAAAGTGTCGACGGGCCTTGGCTCGGCGATGAAGGGTTGGGAGACGTCGACGCTCGAACAGCGATTCGCTGACCGCGGTTGGTAGTGAAGCGCGTCGGTGTACTCGCCCTTCAGGGTGACGTCGGTGAGCACGTAACGACCCTCGAGTCACTGGGTTGTGACGTGGTAAAGGTTCGCACGCTCGAACAGCTGAATAGTGTCGAAGGGCTCGTCGTACCGGGTGGAGAATCCACGACGATCGCCTATCTCCTTACGACGTCTGGTCTGAAAGACCCACTCGCTGGTCGACTGAAGGACGGCCTCGCCGTCTTTGGTACGTGCGCGGGATTGATTCTCTTGAGTGAACGGGTACTCGATGGTCGTGACGATCAGTGGAGTTACGGAGCACTGTCCGTCGTCCTTCGACGAAACGGCTACGGACGCCAGATCGCGAGCTTCGAGTCACCGCTCGAGGTAAAGGGCTTGGGGTCAGTGCCAGGAGTCTTCATTCGCGCACCGAAAATTATCTCGTGGAGCAGCGACGTCGAGGTGTTGGCGACGCTCGATCACGGTGACGGAGAACACCCGGTTTTTGTGCGTCAAAATCGCGTCTGGGGTGCGTCTTTTCACCCGGAGTTGACCGGCGACGCCCGACTCCACGAGCTCTTCGTCAACTCGCTCTAAATTTGGCTACGATTACCAAGCCCCAAGGGGCAGGAGGAACTATGTCCGGCCATTCGAAGTGGGCAACGACCAAGCACCGCAAGGGCGCCAAGGACTCGGCGCGCGCGAAGGTCTTCGCCAAGCTCATTCGCCAAGTCGAAGTCGCCGCGCGCGAAGGCGGCGGTGACGTCAATACCAACGCTGCTCTTCGCACCATGTTTCAAAAGGCCCGAGAGGCGTCGGTGCCGATCGACACGATCGAACGCGCCATCAAGCGTGGTACCGGTGAACTCGAGGGCGTTCGCTACGAGGCGATTAGTTACGAGGGCTACGGGCCGAGTGGCGTCGCGGTCATCGTCGAGACACTAAGTGACAATCGAAATCGCACGAGCGCCGAGATCAGGCATCTCTTAGACAGAAACGGGGGAGCGATCGCCGAGCCCGGTGCAGTGTCCTGGCAGTTCGATCGTAAGGGCGTGTTGGAGGTTGAGGGGCCCCTCGACGAGGACCAGTTACTTGAGTGGATCATGGAAGCGGGCGCCGAGAACTATGAGGCGAATGGGACCAACTACACGGTCATCACCGATCCCCACGACGTTGCCCTCGTACGGGGCGTCCTCGAAGGGCATGGCCTCAAGGTGAAAAGTGCCGATCTCACCCTGGTCGCCCAGAACACGATTCCCGTCACTGACGAAGCTGTGGTGAAGAAGATTCTTCGACTGATGGACGCCATCGACGATCATGATGACGTACAGAACGTTTACGCCAATTTCGACATTTCCGACGAACTATTGGCTTCTTTCGAGGGTTAATTCCTAGAGTTTGGGCCCTTTGGGCGCTACTATCGAACGTATGTTCGTACTCGGCATCGATCCTGGACTGACCCGGTGCGGCTTTGGACTCGTCGAGGGGTCCTTTGAGGGGATTGAGTCCTTTCGCGCGGTCCGGGCAGGCACGATTCAAACGGATCCCAAAATGCCCGTGGAACAGCGCCTGCGCCAACTCCACGTCGAGCTGGACCAACTCCTCAAGGAGACAACCCCGGACGCCGTTGCCGTAGAGAGGGTCTTCTTCCAACGAAACGCGAAGACGGTCATTCCCGTCGCTCAGGCCAGCGGCGTCGCGATCGCCCTCGTGAGTGGTGAGGACGTTGCCGTACGCCAGTTCACGGCCCAAGAAGTGAAGTTGGCGGTGACCGGTTACGGCGCGGCCAGTAAGTCCCAAGTGCAAGGCATGGTCGCACGGCTCTGTGGATTGAGTGAGATTCCACGTCCGCCCGACGCCGCGGACGCCTTAGCGCTCGGTATTGCTTACTTCATGATCGTACGAACTGAGCGTCGCTATCCGCTGGGGAGTCTCGCGTGATTGGCTGGCTGAGCGGTCGCGTGCTGCACCAGTTGCGAAACGGAGCGCTCCTTATTGACGTGCAGGGCGTTGGCTACGAGGTCCACGTCGCGTCGAACGAGTTGCCACCATTCGATGAGCTCATCGAACTGTTCATCTTTACTGTTGTTCGAGAGGACGCCATTCAACTCTTTGGTTTTCACACAATTGAAGACCGCGAATTCTTTGAACTCTTGCTGGTAACACCGGGCGTTGGCCCCTCCACCGCGCTCGGAGCGCTTCGAACCATGAGCGTCGCCGAGCTCGCGTTCGCCATTGAAAGTGACGACGCCAAGAAGGTGGCGACGATCTCGGGTATTGGACCAAAAACCGCGAGTCGCATCGTGCTGGAGCTCAAGGGCAAAGTTATGGTTGATGGCTCCTTCGAGCCGAGTCCGTCAACGATCCACGTCAACGCCGTCATCGACGACGCCCTTCGCGCACTTGGTTACACGGGTCACGAGGTGCGCGAAGCTCTCAACGACGTCGTGCTGCCCGCCGACGAGTCCGAAGCTCTGCGCGCCGCACTGCAACTCTTGAGGCGATCGTGACCAAGCACGAACTCAACCTTGAACTACTTCGCGACCACGTCGTGGCGCCCGAGGCGACCGAGCACGAGCGCCACGCCGAAGTGTCACTGCGTCCACAGACGCTCGCGGACTTCGTGGGTCAGCGCGACCTGGTGGGGCACCTCGAGGTAGTTCTCGGCTCAGCGCGAGCTCGAAACCAATGCGCCGACCATTTGCTCTTCGCTGGACCGCCCGGACTCGGGAAAACGTCGCTCGCGAGCATCGTCGCGAGTGAGATGGGTTCGGGATTTCGTGTCACCTCCGGGCCCGTGCTCTCACGTCCGGGTGATTTGGCGGCCCTTCTCACTGATCTCCAAGACGGCGACGTGCTTTTCATTGATGAGTTGCATCGACTCCCTCGTGCGGTTGAAGAAGTGCTCTATCCCGCGATGGAAGACCTTCGCCTCGACGTCATGATCGGTCGGGGACCTTCGGCGCGGTCCATTCGCCTCGACTTGCCGAACTTCACGCTGGTCGGTGCGACGACGCGCACCGGGCTCGTCGCGGCACCGCTACGAGATCGATTCGGGTTCATTGGACAGCTCGACCTCTACGACGTTGAGGAACTCACGCTTATCGCTCAGAGATCGGCGGGACTTCTTAACGTCGCGCTCGATCCCGTCGCGGCGCAGGTCATCGCGTCGAGGAGTCGCGGCACCCCGCGCGTCGCGAACCGCTTGCTGCGACGAGTGCGCGACTACGCGTCGGTGAAGGGCCACGAGAAGATCAACGAGAACGTTGCGCTGGATGCGCTTTCGCTCTTTGGCGTTGACGAGTTTGGACTCGACAAGATCGACCGGCGGATTTTGACGTTGCTCTGTGAGCAGTTCGCGACGCAACCAGTTGGCCTGACGACCCTCGCGCACGCGTGCGGTGAAGAGCCCTTCACGATCGAAGACGCGTATGAGCCCTACCTGTTGCGATCGGGTCTAATGGTGCGTACGCCTCGAGGACGTGTCGCCACCGAACGAGCGTACGAACACCTAGGAATTCAACCGCGCCACGGGGGCCTTTTCTAGGGTCTCAGCCTCCAGCGAGTAGAGTTTCTCTGTCCGTTAACGAAGGAAATCCTTATGTTGGTTGCTGCTGGTTCTGGTTCGTCGTCGATTCTGATTATCTACGTCATCGTCTTCGGTGCGCTCTACTTTTTCTACCTGCGTCCGCGCTCGAAGAGGCAGAAAGCGCAGCGTTCGGAGTCACGAAAAGTAGAGGTCGGCCAACGCGCGCAGACCATTGGTGGCTTCGTCGGCACGGTCGTGAAGAACGAGAGCGACCTCGTCACGTTGCGTAGCGCCAGTGGCGTAGAGCTCGACTTCATCCCTTCAGCCATCGCGCGCCGCTACGACCCGGTGCCTGAATCGAGCGACGATCACTCAACGGAAGGTGACGCTAAGTAATGCCGCCACAGGTTGGCTCACGACGATCTTTGATCGTCAGTCTCATTCTCACCATTGCAATTGCGTTTGGATCACTGGCGGCGACGTTGTCGCTCGGTTGGGGTCCGAAGTTGGGTCTGGACTTGGCCGGCGGACTTTCGGTCGTCTACAAACCAACGACGCACGCCACGACCGCAGACTTGCAAGAGGTCGTGTCGATTCTTTCCAATCGCGTGAATGGACTCGGTGTCTCCGGCGCCAAAGTCAACCTTCAGGGCAAAGACGTCGTCGTCAGCGTGCCGGGCGTCACCGACGCGCGAAATGTTCTGGCCATCGTTGGCCAGACCGCGCAACTCTTGTTCCGTCCGGTCCTATGTCAAGCGGCCGTGGGAACGAAACTCACCGGACTTGGCTCGAAGGCCTTACCGACATGTGGTGCTTCGTATCTGATGAGCCAGGCGAATCTTGCGGTTACGCCGGCAAACAACGTCCAAGGGTTCACTAGCAACACGCCGCCGCCCGACCCAGCGTTTACCAACATCGCTTCCACGCCGGCGAATCAAGACCTTCCACAAGACACGGTGCTCTTGCCGCTGCTTGGAAAACCAGGGGTGCGCTACGTCCTGGGGCAATCCCAGTTGACGGGTCATTCCATAAAGAAGGCGCTAGCACAACAGGATCAAGCAGGTGCGTGGGTCGTCAACTACACGCTCACTCCAAGTGGCAGTCCTCTCTGGGATCAAGTTGCCCAAAAGAACTTCCACCAACTGCTCGCGATTGAACTCGACGGCGTTGTTCAGTCGGCGCCCATCATTCAGCCCGGTCAGTCGACCTTCACGAGTTTTGCTGG
>DAIQOO010000007.1:0-3140 GCA_036787845.1 Acidimicrobiales bacterium | reverse complement strand
ATTGGTATCACGGTGGACAGTTACATCGTGTACTTCGAACGATTGAAAGACGAGGCCCGAGCAGGGCGCTCGGTGCGGTCCTCGGTTGATCGCGGTTTTCGCTCCGCGTGGCGCACGGTGGTCGCCGCCGACACAGTGAGTCTTCTCGCCGCAGTACTGCTCTACCTCATCGCGGTGGGCGACGTGCGAGGATTCGCTTTCTTCCTTGGACTCTCGACAATCATGGACGTCGCGATTACGTGGTACTTCACGCGTCCCCTCGTGATTCTTCTCGGTCGCCGCGGATCGGCGAGCAACTCCGCGCTTTCGATGGCGGCTGGCTTACACGCGGGAGCGCAGAGTGAGTAGCGAGACCGAAGAGATGACGCTCGACGAGGGCGTGACCTACGGTCCCTTCGGTCGCCTGTACCACGGACTTACGACCGTGGACTTCGTCGGACGACGCAAGATATGGTTCGCCATTTCTGCCGTGATCATCGTGATCGGGCTCGGTTCCCTAGCCATTCGCGGCTTCAACCTGGGTATCGACTTCAAGGGCGGTAGCTCGTGGGAAGTTCTGGCGCCGAACACGTCGATTGCCAACATGACTCACGCCGTTCAAAGTGCCGGATTGAATAATCCGAGTGTGGCGAAGTTGGGTTCGGATACCTATCAGGTGACGGCGAACCTCAATTCACTTTCACAGACCCAACTCACCGCCGAGACCACAAAGGTCGTCGACGCGATGGCTAAAGTCGCGCACGTTAGTAACAATCAGGTGTCGACGAGCAACGTTGGTCCCACCTGGGGTGGTCAGATCACGAACCGCGCGCTCGAGGCGCTCATCATCTTCTTTATCGCCGTCGTGGCCTACATCAGCATTCGATTTGAGCCGAAGATGGCCGCCGCCGCGTTCATTGCAATGGTCCACGACTTGCTCGTGACGATTGGGGTGTTCTCGATTTTTGGATTCCAGATCACCCCCGATACCGTGATCGCGATCCTGACGATTCTTGGTTATTCGCTCTACGACACGGTCGTCGTCTTCGACCGAGTGCGCGATAACGCCGGCGGTGTGCTCAAAGGCGGCGATATCACCTACAGCGAGATGGTCAATCTCTCGATGAACCAGACTCTCGCACGCTCCATCAACACGTCAATGGTGGCCATTTTGCCGGTGCTTTCCGTACTGCTCATTGGCGCGTATCTTCTCGGCGCGACGACATTGCAGAACTACGGCCTTGCGCTCTTCGTTGGTCTCATGAGTGGTGCGTATTCGTCGATCTTTATTGCCAGCCCCTTGCTCGCCTGGATGAAGGAACGCGAACCTCGTTACCAAGAACTCGCCGAGCGCGTCGGCGCTCGCTCTGGTCGTCGTACCTTGACGGCTTCGAGCGCGGCTCTGCAAGGTGCACAGACGGGCTCGACGAACGCGCGTCCCTCGCGTGCCGGTCTGTCGCCGGGGACCATCCAAGCACGCGCGCGCAAGCAGAAACGCCGTTAACGCACCGGTAGGCTGACCGTATGGTTAGTCTCACTTCACGCTCGACAGCCGATCCCGTGCTGCTGAGTTCGATTGAGCGCCTGATCGCGCACTTTAACGAGCATCACGAAAGCGGCGACGTTGAGTTGATTCGCCGTGCCGGGATAGCCGCCATTAATGCCCACGAAGGCCAATTACGAAGAACCGGCGAGCCCTACGCCACCCATCCCATTGCGGTGGCTGGTATCACCGCGGACTTGGGCCTCGACGAGATCACTATCGCGGCAGCACTACTGCACGACGCCGTCGAGGACACTGGCGTGACCACGCTATGGCTCGCGAAAGAGTTCGGAGATCAGGTAGCGGCCGTCGTGGACGGCGTGACGAAGCTCGACCGACTGGAGTTTGACTCTAAAGAAGCGCAACAGGCCGCCACGATTCGCAAGATGTTCATCGCCATGGCCCAGGACTGGCGCGTACTGCTAATCAAGTTGGCCGATCGTCTGCACAATATGCGCACGATTTCGGTGATGCCGATGCATCGTCAGCGTTCCATCGCCCAAGAGACGCTTGACGTTTACGCGCCTCTCGCTCACCGTCTCGGGGTCCAACAGGTCAAGTGGCAACTCGAAGACTTGAGTTTCGCCACGCTGCACCCCAAGCGCTACGCCGAGATTGAGCAGATGGTCGCCGCGCGTCAGCCCGAACGCGAGGCGTACTTGAGCGAAGTCATGACCACGCTCACAAAGAAACTCGACGAGTTCGGTATCAAAGCCGAAGTTCGCGGACGCCCGAAGCACTTCTGGAGTATCTACGAGAAGATGGTCGTCGGCGGCAAAGAGTTCGACGAGATCTTCGACCTCGTCGGACTGCGCCTCATTGTCGACGAAGAGCGCGACTGTTGGGCGGCGCTTGGTGCGATTCACGCCCTGTGGGCGCCGGTGCAAGGTCGTTTCAAGGACTTCATTAACTCTCCGAAGTTCAACCTCTACCAGTCACTGCACACCACGGTGATTGGACCGCGTGGCAAGTCGGTCGAAGTGCAGATTCGCACCCAAGAGATGCACCGTCGTGCGGAGTTCGGTGTCGCGGCGCACTGGAGCTACAAAGAGGGCGCGTCGGCGAAAGAAGTGGCGTGGATGCAGCGACTCGCCGACGTCGAGCAAGAAGAGAACGATCCGATTGCTTTTTTGGAAGCGCTGAAGCTCGACCTTGGTCAAGACGAGGTCTATATCTTTACACCCAAGGGACGTGTCATTCCCTTGATTGAAGGCGCGACGCCCATCGACTTCGCCTACGCCGTGCACACCGAAGTTGGCCACCACTGCGTCGGCGCGAAGGTCAACGGGAAATTGGTGCCGCTCGACACGGTGCTTCGCTCAGCTGACGTCGTCGAGATCGTCACGAGCAAAAACGAGAACGCGGGACCTTCACGTGACTGGTTGAATATCGCCCAATCCTCTAGGGCCAAATCGAAGATTCGCCAGTGGTTTCAGCGCGAGCGCCGTGATGACGCCATCGACGGCGGTCGCGAAGAACTGACCAAGGCGCTGCGTCGTGAAGGATTGCCCATCGCGACGTCGCTGTCTTCGAGCGCGCTCGACGCGGTGATTGCCGCCATGAATCTCGAAGACCTCGACGCGCTCTTCATGTCCATCGACAGTGGCCAGATCTCGGC
>DAIQOO010000184.1:0-2644 GCA_036787845.1 Acidimicrobiales bacterium | reverse complement strand
ATTCAGTCCGGCGAGGAGAGCTGGCGTCGCCACCACTGCCTTCTCGACAATGACGCTCACGCGTCGCCTCGCCACACCGGGCGACGAAGGTCGTCGTAAAACACGTCACGTTGCTCGCCGTCAATTGCGGCGAATATCGCGTCAGCCCAACGTCCCGCGCCAACGGTGGGACTCGGTATCTGGTCGCGCGAGAACCAGCCGGCGTCCGTGACTTCAAGGGGATGAAGGTTCAACTCGCCGCCGATCGCACGACAGAAAAAGAGCAACGAGTAAAGAGGGATCCGAGAGTCGCCGAGTCGCATACCGTCGAGCACGCCAATGAGTCGTATTGGTTCGACTTCAATGCCCGTCTCTTCGAACACTTCCTTCACGACGACCTCTGGGGCTGAGTAGCCCACGTCGCACCACCCGGTGGGATAGAGCCAGATTCCTGAATCGGCACGCTTAATGAGAAGCAACTTGCCCTGGTCGTTGGCGACCGCGCCGCCGACGGCGACCTTGGGCGTCTGATACCCGGGCACCCCGCGTCCTACTTCGCGCGTCCATTGCGTCACGTAACCGTCCGCGTCCTCGACACCATCCAGGCCCGCGTCCGCGGCGACCTTGATATCACCGGCGATCTTCAACACCTCTTCAAATCGTTCACGTTCGTACTGACTCTCGGTGAAGCCGAGCCCCGTCTTTGCGACACCGGCGAGTGACTCGGCCCAACGTCGCAGTGTCTTTTCCGAAACTGAATCACTCACGTCTCGACGCTACCAACGACGCTCAGGCGAGCGTGGCGTCGAGCACTTCATCCAGCGTGCCCACTAGACCGGTGTAGAACGGACCGAAGTCACCGTAGAGCGTCGAGCCCTCGTCGAAACGCATCGTGTAGACGCACTCCTTTAGATCGTCCACGTGCACACCAAAGAGTGTCACGCCCCACTCCCAGTCATCGAGTCCCGTGGAGCCAGTGACGACCTGCAGGACACGACCTCGAAACGTGCGACCCGAGGTGCCGTGTTGACGCATCAACGCTTCGCGCTCGTCGTAGCTCAAGGCGTACCAGTTGTTCACTTCGCCGCGGCGTTTGGACATGGGATAAAAGCAAAAGGCTTTCATGCCCTCGGGGGGTAGCTTGGGGAAGAGGCGATCGTTGATCATCTTCTCGGGCATGCCCGCCGCGTACTCACTTATCTCAGTGACCGACACGTAACTCTCGGCCACGTTCAGACCAGCCGCTTGCACCTTCGATTGGAACCTCCGCAGATCCCAGAGGTTCTCGCCGAGCACCATGAAACAGGCGTCGGCCTTGGCGCCAAGGATCGCGACCGTGACGATCTGAAGGCCTCCCGACGTCGCCTCGTCGACGGCTTTTCGCAACGCGAGGGCGTCGACGTCGCGTTCGGGGTGACAAAAGAGGTGCAGGACGTTGAGTCCGCGTGATGGTCCTAGTGGCGAAGGTGTCGTCATCACCCCATGCTAGGAGGATTCGCCAGAAATGCATTGTCCGCTAGCACGAACGAACCGCGGGGCGAAAAGCCCCGCGGTTCGCGTCACAGCATGAAAAAACGGCCTAGTAGTCGTCCATACCGCCACCGGCCATGGCCGACGACTTCTCTTCGGGCTTGTCAACGATGACGCACTCCGTCGTCAAGAACAGCGCCGCGATGGACGCCGCGTTCTGCAGTGCGGAACGAGTCACCTTGGCGGCGTCAATGACACCGGCTTTGATGAGGTCCTCGTACTCACCCGTCGCTGCGTTGAGTCCTTCGGTGGGCTTAGCTAAGTTGCGAACCTTGTCCACGATGACGCCACCTTCAAGACCTGCGTTGACGGCGATCTGGTTGAGGGGCGCCTCGACGGCCTTGGCAACCATGCGCGCGCCGGTCTGCTCGTCGCCGCTCAACTTCTCGGCGGCTTCCAAGATACGCGTCTGGCTGCGCAACAGCGCCACGCCACCACCGGGCACGACACCCTCTTCGATGGCGGCCTTCGTCGTCGAAACCGCGTCTTCGATGCGGTGCTTCTTCTCCTTCAGTTCCACTTCGGTCGCGGCGCCGACTTTAATAACGGCGACACCACCGGACAACTTCGCGAGGCGCTCTTGGAGCTTCTCACTGTCGTAGTCCGATTCGGTGTTCTCGATCTCGGCCTTGAGTTGAGCGATGCGACCCTTGATGTCCTCTTCGGAACCAGCGCCTTCAACAATCGTCGTCTCGTCCTTCGTGACGACGACCTTGCGAGCGGTGCCGAGCAGTTCGAGGGTTGCGGTGTCCAACTTCAGACCAATCTCTTCTGAAATTACTGTCGCGCCGGTCAGAATCGCGATGTCCTGCAACATGGCCTTGCGACGCTCACCAAAGCCCGGCGCCTTGACGGCAACGGACTTAAAGGTGCCGCGAATCTTGTTGACAACGAGTGTCGCGAGCGCTTCGCCCTCGACGTCCTCGGCGATGATCAACAGCGGGCGACCCGACTGCATGACCTTTTCGAGCACGGGAAGTACGTCGCGCACCGAAGAGATCTTGTTCGCGACCAACAATACGTACGCGTTCTCGAGTACGGCCTCTTGACGCTCCATGTCGGTAGCGAAGTAAGGAGCGATGTAGCCCTTGTCAAAGCGCATGCCCTCGACGAGGTCCATGTCCATGCCAAATGA
>DAIQOO010000183.1:0-2650 GCA_036787845.1 Acidimicrobiales bacterium | reverse complement strand
TCACTCAATCCCGCAATAGAAAAGACGCTCAAAAGAGGGTTACTCGGCGTCTCGACCCACAGCATCCTCGTCGTTGGGCGAAACGCGGACGCCACGGCGACCTCGTCACTCAAGTCCACGCACGTGACACTCACACCCCAGTCGCCGAACACTCGTGTGAGCAGTCGGTACGTCCCTCCGTACGCGTCGTCGCCCAAGATTACGTGATCACCGGGTGAGAGTGTGCGCAAAAGCGCGTCTTCGCCAGCGAGGCCCGAGGCGAAGGCGACGCCGTGTCGTGCCTCTTCGAGGTCGGCGAGGCACGTCTCGAGCGCGGCCCTTGTGGGGTTGTCCACCCGCGAGTAGTCCGAGAACCGCGGTACACCCACACTGTCCTGGGCGTACGTCGACGTCAGATATACGGGAGGATTTACCGCTCCGGTAACGGGGTCGGGCTCTGAGCCCACGTGGATGGCGCGCGTATTGAATCCGCTCACTTCTCACTCCTCTGTTCCAAAAAACTCAACAAGTCACTTCGCGTCAACACCCCAACGGGATGGCCGCCGTCGAGCACTAAGACGCCCGCCGTTGAGCTGAGTCGCTTCGTTAATTCGCTGACGTTCATCCCAACGCCGACCATCGGCATTGACGCGTCGGCGACGTCCTTCACTCGAAGATCGAGAACCGACGAATCACGCGTCGTCGCTTCGAGTAGTCCGAGCTCGCTCAAGGAACCAGAGACCTCCTTCGCGGCGAGCGGTAACTCCGCCGTCACGGTCACCAAGAGTTGTGAGACGTCTTTTTCGCGCATGAGAGAGATGGCGTCACGAACCAGCACGTCCTCGGTGACAAGGACAAGGTCGGCGAGGGTGTCGGCTTGGCGTGATATTTTCGCTTCGAGCACGTCGCCCGCGTCCATCTCGTGATGAGGACGCAGAAAACCAAAGTCCGTCATCCACGTGTCATTGAAGATCTTCGATAAGTACCCTCGACCGGAGTCGGGAATAAGGACGACGACCACGGCCTCTTCGGGCAAGGTGCTCGCTACTCGTAACGCAGCCGCGACGGCGGTACCGCCCGAGCCCCCAATCAAGATGCCTTCACGGCGTGTCACGTCTCTGGCCATCGCGAACGCGTCCGCGTCACTTACCGCTATGACGTCGTCGACAAGTGACGGATCGTAGTTCTCGGGCCAGAAATCCTCGCCTACGCCCTCGGTCAAGTACGGCCGACCCGCGCCACCGGAAAACACCGAACCTTGCGGATCGGCGGCGATGATCTTGATGGCTGGATTTTGTTCCTTGAGATACTTTCCAACTCCCGTGATCGTCCCCCCGGTACCCGCTCCCGCGACGAAGTGCGTAACGCGACCCTTGGTCTGGGTCCAGATCTCTGGACCGGTCGTCTCGTAGTGCGCGCGCGGATTGTTGGGATTGGAGTACTGATCTGGTCGAAACGAGTTCGGTGTCTCTTTCGTTAAACGTTCCGCCGTTGAGTAGTACGAATCGGGATGCTCCGGCGCCACGGCCGTGGGACAGACGACGACCTCGGCGCCGTACGCACGAAGGACGTCGATCTTCTCGGGCGCCATCTTGTCGCTCATCACGAAGATGCACTTGTAGCCACGTTGCGCCGCAACAATGGCGAGGCCCACGCCCGTGTTGCCACTCGTTGGTTCAATGATTGTCGATCCCGGTCTCAAGAGACCGTCTCGTTCTGCCGCTTGCACCATCGTGAGCGCCGGACGGTCCTTTGAACTGCCCCCAGGGTTCGTCGTCTCCAACTTGGCGATGAGGTCGCACTTGAGATCCTTGCCAATGTTGCCCAGTCGCACCATGGGGGTGTGGCCAATGAGTTCCAGCGGGTTATCAGCCACGTCCATGTCGGCGTAACGCATCATTCTTCGTTTCTCCTCGAGCCTCAAATGACTTCGCCAAGGCTTTGTACTTCTAGCCCCAACTCTAAAGGAAAGCGAACCAACCTCGATATTGCCAGTCGGTACTTCGAAGGTCCCTCCAGCCCATCACAGCGTGTTGAGATTAACGCACGTCAAGTCATTACCCATCACGACATTTCCCTTGAACTCAGCCGCGAGCGCTCGCCACTCGTCGTCGCTCCCAGGCGCGGGTGCCGGAACGAAGTGCGTCAAGACCAGTATCTCGACGCCTGCTCTTTGTGCGGTGTCGGCGGCTTGCGCCACCGTTGAGTGGTAGTCCAATATGTCCTGCAGACGGACGCTCGGAATCAATTTCACTAGATCATCGCGAATAACGGTTTGAACGTAGGCGGTTGCACCCTGGACGAGTTCGTCGAGAGAGGCGCACGGCACCCCATCGCCAGCAATGACGACGCTCTGCCCGTTCTTCTCAAGTCGATACCCCAACGTTGGCTCGACTGGTCGATGATCAGTAGCACCAGCCAACACCTCTTGATCTCCAATCGAGAACGTCGAGCCTGGACGTACTTCAAGAACATCGAGCAAAGGACCTTCATTGAGATCACCGTGGTGCGCCAAGCGATAGCCAATGTCGGCGGCGAGCGTTGCCAGCGTGGCATCAACAAACGCCTTTGTACCAACAGGGCCAACGATTCGAAGGGGCGTCTGGGGCGAACTCATTACCCAACGCGTTGTGATGACGTCATTTAGATCGCTCACGTGATCACTGTGGAG
>DAIQOO010000060.1:3424-9724 GCA_036787845.1 Acidimicrobiales bacterium | reverse complement strand
GCATCGCCGTCTGCCACATGTGGCGGTGCGTGTCGATCATGCCGGGCATGATGATCCCCCCGCGAGCGTCAATCTCGAGCGCGTCGTCGGGAGCCTTGATGCCCGGTCCAACCTCTTGGATCACACCGTCGACTACGAGGACGTCACAGTCCTTCACGACGTGGCGCGCGTTGGCCATGGTGAGGACGATTCCGTTACGAAAGATGATGGAACGGCCGTGCTCGAGTGATTCGCCGGACGTGCTGATGGGCTTGTTCATTCCCCCCCTTTGTTGAAATGGTTCAGATTGTCACGCAGCGTAGCACCGTGTTCAGTTCTGTCAAGAACTACTTCACAACGTGATCGGCGAAAGTCCGTGGCGTGGTCACCCCAGCAACATGGATCGCGTCGAAATGACTCGTTCGATAATCATTGACTACAAGGAGATCGGTGAAAAGAATGAGGACTCGCGCTGCCGTCGCTGACCATGCAGCGCCGCCGCCAGGAAGCGGACGACATTTCCCCCTCGACAGGGACTTCGGTTATGTTTATTGTAACTGAACAGCAGATGGGGGTCGAAGTGGCAGCACAGTCAGCAGGAAACACCACTCGCACGGCAGTCGTTCTCGGGGGCACGTCGGGTATTGGCAAGGAAATCGTGAAATCGTTGGCGGCCAAGGGGTCGACCGTGTACCTCTCGGGGCGAACGACGCAGACGGCGCACGCGGCGGCGGCGGAAATTGGACTCGGCACCATCGGCATCGCCGTCGACCTCTCCGATCCCGAGTCCATTGCCGACTCGCTCGCCGATATTCAATCGGTCAACGATCTAGTGATTCCGGCGATCGAACGCGACGCCAATACGATTGCCGACTACAACGTCGCGCGGGCCATCCGCCTCGTCACGCTCAAGCTCGTCGGCTACGCCGAGGCCATCCACGTCCTGCGACCTCGCTTCGCCGCCGACGCCTCCATCGTCTTGTTCGGCGGATTAGCCCTGCAGCGCCCCTACCCCGGGTCGACAACCGTGTCGACGGTGAATGGCGGCATCGTCGGCCTCGTCAATAGCTTGGCGAGCGAACTCGCTCCGGTGCGCATCAACGCTATTCACCCCGGGATCATTGGCGACAGCCCATTCTGGGAGAACAAGGACAACAGCGCCATCATCGCGCGAACGCCGCTCGGCCGACTCGTCACCATGAACGAGATCGTGGACTCCGTGGAGTTTCTCCTCAACAACACCGGAGTGAACGGCGTGAACCTCGCCATGGATGGCGGTTGGCTCCTCAAGTAGCCAGGCAAAGATCGGACCAGACAGATCGTGAACGGAAGACAACATGTATTACGCAACCAAGATTGACGACAGCACGGCCGGGATCCCCTCGGCACTGGAGGGGCACTCATTCGGCTATCGCCGCCAGGTTCTGGTCAACCGCGCTACTGGATCGCCCCACATGTCACTGTCGGTGGGACACTTGGACGCCGACGGCTACCTCGATCCGGCCCTTCACTCCTTCGAATTCAGCATTTACGTCTTTTCTGGAAGCCTCGCCATCACGACACTCGGCCAAACCACGTTGTTAGACACTGATCACGCCATTGCTGTCCCGGTCGGCACCGTCTACTCGCTGCGGGCGGTCGATGGTCCGGTCAAGTGGCTGCACATGGCCTCACCCGCCGAGATCGACGACGGTCGGCGCCAGGACACGTTCTTCACTGGCGAGACGTTGGTCGAGTCGACGCCGACGTTGCCCGACATGCGTGACCCGCGCAACCAGAACGCCGTCCGCTTCGATTCGGACTCAATGGATTTGCGCAAGCTGGCGGGCGGTGCGGACGTGAACGCGCCCACCGTGTCGCCCAGCATGGCGACCGCACTTCTCGCCTACAGCGGCATCAGTGTGAAGATGCTGATCGACCAGCAACGCGGCGCCCAACTTCACACCATGTTCGTTGTCGACTACCAACCCACGGCCATCGCCCATCCACACGATCACCCGTTCGAGGAGGCCTACGTCTTCGTCGAAGGCGAGGTCCACGCGTTGGTTGATGGCACTCTCATGGTGTTTCACCCCGGCGACGTTCTCTGGGCGGGCGTCGGCGCCGACCACGGTTTCGAGAATCGTGGGTCGGGACTCGTTCGATGGATCGAGGTGCAGGCCCCGCAGCCCCCTGCTCGACACTCCTACCGGTTCACCAGGGAGTGGGAACACCTCGCCGCGAAGCTGGGGCGTTCGCACTAGTTGCACCAAAGAAGTCACACGTAGCACTTCGTCACGGTGCGGTCACTCGGCACTAGGTCGAGGGAACCGTATCATCTGAGAAAAGTAAGAGAGGTAGCAATGTCGATTTCCAAAGGTGCAGAAGCCAATGGGCGAAAGGCGACGGCCGCCGAGGCGTCCTTGAACCGTCCGTCGGAACCGCCAACGACGGCGCTGCGACCGGTGGGAACCGACGCGGTGGCACCTGGTCTGATCGGCGCGCGCCTGCGGGCCCGACGAATGGCTCGCGGTATCTCCCTTCGCCAGTTCGCCCGGGACCTGGACGTCTCGGCCTCGTTCATCTCACAACTCGAGACCGGCAAGGCCCAGCCCTCAGTGGCCACGCTCTTCGCGATCTGCGCGGCACTCGACATCGCCACCGATGATCTCTTCGAGAACTACGCGAGCGACGGTGGCCGTGGCGCCAACGGCTCGTCGGGCGAGGGGACCGACGCGGCGAACAACTCCTGGAGGACGGACTCGAGTTTCGGTGACTTACCGACGACGGCACTTGTTCGTGACAATCACGTAGGGACGGTAGCGTCATCGCCGGTCGTCCACCCCGGGCAACGCAAGGTCCTGGTACTGGACTCCGGGGTCACCTGGGAGTCACTGACGCCCATCCGCAGCGAAAAGGCTGACTTCATGCTCGTTCGCTACGACGTTGGTGGGAGCTCGACGATGGAGGGACGACTGATCCGCCACGTCGGCACCGAATACGGTTTCGTTCTAAGCGGCACGCTCGAGATTACGGTGGGATTCGAGACCTACCGTCTCAGCGCCGGCGATTCGATCTCGTTCGACTCCAGTCGTCCCCACCGCCTCACCAATGTCGGCGACGTCCCGGTTGAGGCGATCTGGTTCAACTTGGAGCAGTTCGGCGCCTCGCATTGACGAAACGCAGGCTCTAATCCAAGGTCTCGACGTGTCCCTCTCGCCCGTGTCCCGCCATCGGCCGTGATGGACAATTACGCCATCAGAGTTGGTAGTCGCAAGGATTCCCCTGGCGACAAAGGTCTATTGGCCCTAGCCATCGCGTCGTCCAAGGGGCCATAATTTTAGTGGAGTGGACGAGTTGACTGATCGGGCTCGTCCGTCCGCCGATGAAGGGGTACCTATGGGACACACTGGCTCGAAGAAAATGCTGTCGCCTGTAACGACCAGCGGAAAGGGTAGGCCATGAGCGCCGTCGACTCGAATCTAAACATCGTCACGCCTGGCCACTCGTGCGAGGCGAGAGCGACTGACGCCGCGAACGCCGTGAAGGCGATCTACCAGCGGCGCGCCGTTCGGGTCTATGACGACAAGCCAGTGACCCGCGACAACATCGACTTCCTCGTTGACGCCGCCATCCACGCTCCCAGTGCCGTCAATTGCCAGCCCTGGGCCTTCGTGGTCATTCAGGAGCGGGAGGTTCTCGCCCGCTACGCCAAGGAGGGAAAACAACTCCTGCTCAACGAGCCCCCCGTCATCGAGGTCGTCGAGAGCGGGTTGCCGGACATGGATCGGCTGCGTCAGATGGTCTCCGGCTCCGACTTTGAGTTGTTCCACGGCGCTCCTGCGTTGGTCGTGATCTACGCCACAAGTGCCGATGGCGTGCCGGACTGCTTTCTCGCTGCGCAGAACTTGATGCTGGCGGCGTGGACGCTCGGCCTCGGAAGCTGTCCGATCGGCTTGGCCCGCCCCCTGTTCAACCGAGCCGAGGTGAAGGAGGAGTTGGGTGTATCGCCTGAGTGGCCTTGCGCGCTGCCGATCGTCGTCGGATGGCCCGATGGCGAGACCCCGCCGACCTCCCGGCGCCCGGCGCGCATCGTCGCTTGGAGATGAGTCCATCAACGAAGCCGGGCGTGAGCAGCCGGACCCGCGTTACCGGTACGCGACCCTCCTCGTCGATGAGGGAACTTCCGCTCCCGGAGGTCTATCAACTCCTTGAAGGCGGACCCGTCGTCTTGTTGACCACGTCCCAGGGTGGCCGGTCCAACGTGATGACGATGTCCTGGCACACGATGGTCGAGTTCGTGCCGCCGCTGGTGGCGTGCGTCGTGAGCAGCGAGGACTATAGCTTTTCGGCGTTGGTGGCCGAGCACGAGTGCGTGATCGCGATTCCCTCCGTGGAATTGGCGCCCGTCGTCGTCAAGGTGGGGAATTCATCGGGCCGCACGGTGGAGAAGTTCAAGAAGTTCGGGCTCACGCCGCGGCCAGCTGAACTCGTGGCGCCGCCCCTCATCGCCGAGTGCTTCGCTAACTTCGAATGCAGGGTTGTGGATACGAGTCTGGTGGATAAGTACAACCTCTTTGTCCTCGAAGTGGTCAAAGCCTGGATGGATCCCCAGCAGAAGCGACCGAAGACTATCCATCATCACGGCTACGGCAACTTCGTGGTCGATGGCAAGACCATTACCCTGAAGTCGAAGATGCCGTAGACCACTTGTCGGCTTAAGCGATCGCGTCAAGCCGAGTGGCCTTGTTATTGGTGGCCGACCGCCAGCATCTTCAACAACGTCGCCGCCGCCTCGGCGGACGACGCCGGATTCTGGCCGGTGATAAGCGTGCCATCGACGACCACGTACGGCTGGAAGTCCACCGCGCCCTTTGAATAGTGGGCGCGACGTTCAATCAACACGTCTTCGAGGAGTTCGGGCACCACGTCGGTGAGTCCAACCGCGGACTCTTCGGAATTCGAGAACCCCGTGACATTTCGACCATCGAGAAAGTATCCTCCGGCGTCGGTCATGAGGTTCTTGAGCGCGATCGGTGCATGGCAGACCGCGGCGATCGGCTTGCCTTCGGCGTCAAAATCGCGTAGCAGCGCCAACGAATCCTGGTCGTCCACCAGGTCCCACAACGGGCCGTGACCACCCGGGTAGAACACGGCACTGAACGAGCTGGCGTTGACCTCGCTGAGCCGCTCAGTGTGTGCCAGCAACTTCTGCGTTGCGGGGTCTGCGTGGTAGCGCGCGGTGGCGTTGGTCTGGGCAGCGGCTTCGTCACTGGTCGGATCGATGGGAGCTTGGTCGCCTTTCGGCGAGGCGAGCACCACCGTGGCGCCGGCATCAATGAGCTCGTAATACGGCGCAGCGAATTCCTCCAGCCAGAGTCCCGTCTTCTTCCCGCTGGCGCCGAGTTGGTCGTGCGACGTGAGTACCATCAAAATATTCATTGCACTCTCCTTGTAAAAGTGTGAGCGAACCATTCGCTCGATGTGTGAACCGTCGCGCGAGTACGCAAGTCCCGTCGGCATCGCGAAGCAATCACTTCGACCCGGCGAGAGTCGCCTTGCGTGCTTCGTAGTCGTCGATCTCGATCCCGCTCTCGGCGAGCCGACAAGCCAGAATCGGCAAGGATTCGAGCGACAAAGTCCCGCTCGGGCCCGTCGCCGTGCCCGCGGTGCCCATGGTCGCCGTGATGCGAGCAGCAGGCACTGTGTTGCGACTCCTGGTGGTAACTGCATTCGCAGTGATAACCAGGGTGGTCGTGCCCGTCAGTACTCGGACAACAACTTTTGTGACAGGACACAGCAAGCCTTCCGTCTCGAGGAGGTGTCGTGCCCGAACGGGCGACAATCGTCCAAATCGTTCGACCCGAACCTGGCGTCTCGAAGTGATGAATCACCCCTCATCGCCAACGTACCATTTCTCTTAAAGGAGCAAGCACTCGGTTTGCTGATCTCTATGAGCACTTGAGGAACGTCCCGCTCATTAAGAGCAAAGGCAGATGGCGGCTTAGGTGTCAAGCAACTCCGGAAACTGTTTCGGGCGGAATCAACTGGTCAGCGCAACAATCTCGGTGAGTTTCTCCAACGGTGTCATATAACTGAGGGTTTGCCGAGGACGGTTATTGAGGCTCAGTTTTATTCGCTCGAGGTCGTCGACGGTCAGTTTAAAGAGGTCTGTTCCTTTGGGCATGTATTGGCTACATAGCCTCGAAAATGACGGTTCTGGAGATGTCAAAATTTGGGGAGTCGACGGTGTTGAAATTCAAATTCGCCTCAAAGGACCCACCATGTGATGCGGACGATCACTCAACGTCAGCGGTGGCTCGAACACCAATCGCACCGACG
>DAIQOO010000060.1:0-3324 GCA_036787845.1 Acidimicrobiales bacterium | reverse complement strand
TGATGCGGACGATCACTCAACGTCAGCGGTGGCTCGAACACCAATCGCACCGACGACAATCTCAATTCCGAGACGGCATTGTCGCTCGTCACTATGGGGAATGGATGACCTCTCCGTTGACCTTGTGAACGGTCGGCCCCGTCCAGTAACGGAGTGCATGCCCGAGACGCGCGAGGCGTGCGGCCGTGCGAACTCAGCGGAGCGACGGGCCCTCGTGGCGGACGAATCGAGACGCTCGCTTCATGATCCGACGATTGAGACGCTGGGAGTGAGTCGAGGCGGTGAGCGCGAGACGCGACGATTGGGATTGGAAGAACCAGAACTTGGCAACTTCGACCAGCACGAGGTACACGACGACCATGCCGAACAAGAGGAGGAAGAACTTCGTAGGCAGCACGGAAAAGCCGAAGAGGTGGGCCAACCCCGTGTAGGGGAGCAGGGCGCCCACGAGCGCCGCACCGGTCGGCACGAGGATCATGGCCACGCTCGGACGGCTCTTGAAGAACGGTACCCGCCGGGTACGGATGACGTAGACCACCAAGGTCTGGGTAGCGATGGACTCGACGAACCATCCGGTGCGGAACTCCACGTGGCCGGCGTGAAGCAGCGAGAGCATCACGTAGAAGGTGACGAAGTCAAAGATTGAACTAATCGGGCCGAAGACCGACATGAAGCGACGGATGTAGTGCAGGTCCCAGGCGGCGGGTCGCGCAAGCGCCTCCACGTCGACGCGGTCGGTGGGGATCGCGAGCTGTCCTGTGTTGTACAACAGGTTGTTGAGCAGAATCTGCGAGGGCAGCATCGGGAGGAAGGAGAGGAACGCCGAGGCTCCGGCGGCACTGAACATGTTGCCGAAGTTCGATGACGTGGCCATCAAGACGTACTTCATCGTGTTGGCGAAGATCCGTCGGCCCTCCATCACTCCTTCTGCCAAGACGCCGAGGTCCTTGTCTAGTAGCACGACATCGGCGGCGTCCTTGGCGACGTCGGTTCCCGAGTCCACCGAGATGCCGACGTCCGCGTGATGCAGAGCCACGGCGTCGTTGACACCGTCGCCCAGGAAGGCGACGTCTCGTCCGGTTCGTCGTGCCACTTTGATGATTCGTGACTTCTGGTCCGGGCCGATGCGGGCAAAGACGGTCGTCGTGGGTATCGCCGCCTCGAGCTCGTCGTCGCTCATCGCCTCCACGTCGGTGCCGCTCACGACGCCCGCGCAGGCGAGACCAATATCACGACACACCTTGGCCGCCACTTGCCCGTTGTCGCCCGTGATGATCTTCACCTCGACACCGAGCTGTTGGAGTTTCCCGAGCGACGCGCCCGCGTCGCTCTTGGGCTTGTCGGCGAAGGTGAGGAAACCCTCCAGCGTGAGCTCGACCTCGTCGTTCGCGCTCACGGTCATCACCACACCGCGATCTCGACTCGCCACGGCGATCACCCGCTCACCGTCGGCGAATAGTGCGTCGAGGATGGCGCGAACCGAGTCGTCGACGTCGACGCAATGCTCGAGCACCACCTCGGGGGCCCCTTTGGTCACGAGCTTGAGGGATCCATCGGCACCGCGAACCAGTACCGAGCACATCTGGCGCTCGTGGTCGAACGGGAGCTCGGCGATTCGCTCAAAAGTCGACGTCTCGTGAACCAGGTCGTCATGTCGAGCATCGGCCGCGACCCAGAGGGCTTGGTCGAGCGAGTTGCCGCCAACCGGGCCGTGTTCGGACATCGTCGACTCGTTGCACACCAGTCCCAGCAGCAACGGCCGATCGGCGTCCTCCCCGTCTACGTTCAAGGCTCGCTCGAACGTGATCACGCCCTCGGTCAGGGTTCCTGTCTTGTCCGTGAACAGCAGTTCGATGTTCCCCAGGTCCTCGATCGCCACGAGCCGCTTCACCAGGACCTTCTTCGCGGCGAGTGCGCGCGATCCCGATGAGAGGCTCACCGTCACGATGGCGGGCATCATCTCAGGTGCGATGCCCACGGCGATGGCGAGCGAGAAGAGGAGGGCCTCGATCAGCGGCCGCGACAGGATGATGTTCACGGCGAAGATGAAGATCGTCAACAGTCCAGCAACCAGGAAGAGGAAACGCGAGAATTTAGTTAAGCCGACCTCGAAGGCGCTCTGGCCCTGGTAGTCGGTGACGCCCGTGGCGATCCGTCCGAAGGCGGTGCGGGTACCTGTCTGGACGACGACGGCGAGGGCCGATCCCTGGTGGACGATGGTTCCCATGTACGCGCAGTCTGAGAGGCTCGACGCATCAGATTCGGTGACGGCGATCTCGGATTTTGGCGCTGGCATCGACTCACCGGTCAGGACTGCTTCGTCACACTCGAGCTCATTGACACTCAGTAGTCGCACGTCGGCCGGGACCAGCATGCCCAAGTTGAGCGTCACGATATCGCCCGGCACTAATTCGGTGACCGGTATCTGCGCGACGGTGCCGTCACGACGCACGGTGGCGTTCTGACTGATCTTGGAGCGGAGCGTCGACATGGCCACGGCCGCGCGAAACTCGTTGACGAAGCCGAGCCCGACGCTCAGCAGGATGATCACGGCGATGATGATCGCGTTGGTCCTCCCGCCCGTGAGGCCCGAAACCAACGCAGCGCCGAGCAGGAGGATCAGGATCGGATTCTTCAGCTGGCGCCACAAGACGACGTTCGCCCTCACGCGGTGGACGGCGAGCACGTTCGCACCGAATTCGCGGACACGTTGATCGACCTCAGTTCCGCTCAGTCCCTCCGAGCTGCTGGCGAGGCGTGAGAGCACTTCGAGGGGGGCCAGCGTGGCGGCCTCGATCAGCTCGAGGGCGGTGAATGACCCCGGCTGGGATTGCTTCTCCTTCATCTGTTCTCAAGAGTAACCACGCGACGTGCCCGATCCATAACGTCGCGCAATGGTGACCTAATCGTTACATCCAGGCTCTTTTCGACCCCACCGGGTGGTCAATCGGGGAGCGTCACCAGGAATCGTTCGCGGGCAGAATTATCACCGTCAACTTCGTTCTCGAGTTGGCTGAACACGACATCGTGGCGTGCTCCCAGTTTGAATCGGGCCGTGATAACGGGAGACCGATTCATTTCTGAGACAGAGTTGTCAATCGTCAGTCAGACAATCGACGGGTTACGAAAGCTGGAGGCCTGAAATGGGGCCAACAGTGATGCGCGACCTCATTCACGACGACAAATCGATCTCGCTGAGCCATTGAGTCGAAGACAAAAACACTTCGTCTTCCTTGAGAACTACCGTGACCGTTGTAATCCACGATCGTGAGCGTTCACCTACTAACAGTGGGCCGCCCGGGTCTCGATCCCGGCACCTTGGGA
>DAIQOO010000182.1:0-2676 GCA_036787845.1 Acidimicrobiales bacterium | reverse complement strand
GTTTTGCAAAAGGACCAACCACCCCCCGGTTGGTCCTTTTGCCTTTTCGGGGTTGTTAGCGTTGCGGTAATGCCACCTCGGTTCTCGCTGCGCGACGTTGTCGCGCGAATAGCCGTGCAAAAGGTAAATTTCATTTCTCGCCTCAGTTCACGCGGTTCGGGCACCGTCATGGGGGGGCGAGTTGGCCTTGCGATCGCGCCGGGACTTTTAGCCAGCCTGTCGAGGGATCGTGACATCGTCCTCGTGAGTGGCACCAATGGCAAGACCACGACGACGGCGATGATCGTCACGGGTTGGGGCGGCCCAGTCGCGACGAACGACACCGGCTCAAACATGCCAGCCGGTCACGTCGCCGCGCTCGTGGCGTCATCGTGTAACTGGGCAGTGCTCGAAGTGGACGAATCGTGGTTAGACAGTGTGGCGCGCTCGACGAATCCGCGCGTGGTCACTCTCTTGAATCTTTCGCGTGATCAACTCGACCGCGCGAACGAGGTGCGCCAGATCGCTGAGCGGTGGCGAGGGTTGTTAGTACGTTTAACAGCGGCGACTATTGTCGCCAACGCAAACGACCCGCTCGTCGTCTACGCCGCACAGCGCGCTCGTGACGTTGCGTGGTGCGACGTGCCAACGCCCTGGACGACCGACGCCGTGTCCTGTCCACATTGCACTAAGGCAATTCACTTCAGTGACGACTCGTGGTGGTGTGACTGTGGCTTTTCGAAACCTACGACGCTCGCCACGACGCTTCGACACGGCCTCGTGGTTCGCGGCACGCCACTGGCGTTAGAGCTCGCGTTGCCGGGAGCGTTTAACGAAGCAAACGCGGCGATGGCCCTCACGGCGCTTTCCTACGTGGGTGCTGATCTCGCTGGCGCACTCGCGCGTATCAACGCGCTCTCGAGTGTGGCGGGACGGTTTAGCCTTCGCCAATGGCAGGGACATTGCCTTCGCCTATTCCTGGCGAAGAACCCCGCTGGCTTCTCGGCGATGCTCGAGACGGTCGCTGCTGACGACAGTGACGTGTGGGTCGCGATCAACGCGCGCGTCGCCGATGGTCACGACCCTTCGTGGCTCTACGACGTGCCCTTTGAATCGCTTCGAGGACACCTCGTCTTCTGCTTTGGTGATCGACGCCTCGACCTTGCGACACGCCTCGAGTACGCCAACGTTGACTACGTGGTAGTGCACGACGAATCGATGCTCGTCGTTTCTGGGACGCCAACAGCCGTACTGGCCAATTACACCGCGTTTCAAGAGTGGCGCGAGAGGTCGAGCGCGTGTTGACGATAGGTCATCTCTACCCCGATCTCTTGGGTACGTACGGCGACGGTGGTAATGCGTTGGTACTGGCGGAACGAGCGCGGCGCCGCAATATTGACGCCAGGATTCTGAACGTCGGCATCAACGACGATGTACCTGACGCTTCGATTTACCTCTTGGGCGGAGGGGAGGATGGTCCTCAGCGCTTAGGGGCCGATCTCCTTCGCCAGACTTCGTTCGCGTCGCGAGTTCGTGACGGAAGTTTCGTGCTGGCGGTCTGTGCCGGATTACAGATACTCGGCACGAGTTTCGCGGTTGAAGGTGACGATGAGCACGAAGGACTCGGTGTCGTCGACGCCATAACGCGTCGAGGTGCCGCTCGATCGGTTGGGGACTTGGTCGTTCGCGTTAACGGCCGAGCACTCCTCGGATTTGAGAATCACGGCGGACAAACGACGCTCGGAAGCGGTGTCAAGGCACTCGGAACCGTCGAGCGAGGTCGCGGCAACGACGGCGTCGTTGATGGATTTACGACACCCACGATCTGGGCGAGCTACGCGCACGGTCCGGTTCTCGCGATGAATCCCTGGTTTGCTGACGAGATTCTCGAACGGGTACTGAATCGACGACTCGACGCGATCTCGAGTGCGGCCGATCAACTTTACGAGGAGCGTCGAAGGGCACTGCGTGCCTAATCGGCATCGGGCTTTCTGCCGTAGGTCGGATCACCACTTACCTTGCGACCAATGTCTTCGACCGCGTCTTCGATTCGCGCGCCGAAGTGACGCATGTTCTCGCCCTCTTCACCGTGCAGGGCCGCACCAAAGGCGACGATCACGTGGTGGCGTCGCTCGTTCGGCGCGTTCACGTACAACGGTGCTTTGGCGTATTTGGGACCCTTCAACATTCCTGATTCGTGGAGGTAGACAGGTATGACCGTGGCTTTGGATCGTTCAGCGAGGTACGCCGCGCCACCTTTGAACTCATGAAGGTTGCCGTCGGGCGTGCGCCCGCCTTCTGCGTAGATCACGAGATTCCATCGATCTTCGATGAGCGCGAGGGCCTGTTGGGCGCTGCGACGATTCACCTTGAGACGGTCAATGGGAATGGCGTTGTAGATTAAGACAGTCTTGAAGGCCTTGCGGGCGTCCATGAAGAAGCTGTCCATCGCCGCCGCGACTACCGTGCGCTTGCGTTCCCTTGGCGGCAACGCACTCAAGAGGATGATGGTGTCAGCGTTGCTTGAGTGATTGGCAACGAAGATGAAAGGTCCGTCGCCCACGATGTTCTCGACGCCGCGGACCTCCAGCGTCGAGAGGTAGCGCACGTAGGGGCCCATGAAATAGGTATGGATGATGTTTCGGACAAAACGTGCCGTGTAGTCACGACCCCATTTCGTTGGATAGTCCAGTCCCA
>DAIQOO010000181.1:0-2677 GCA_036787845.1 Acidimicrobiales bacterium | reverse complement strand
TGGGACTGGACTATCCAACGAAATGGGGTCGTGACTACACGGCACGTTTTGTCCGCAACATCATCCATACCTATTTCATGGGCCCCTACGTGCGCTACCTTTCGACGCTGGAGGTTCGCGGCGTCGAGAACATCGTGGGCGACGGACCCTTCATCTTCGTTGCTAATCACTCGAGCAACGCTGACACCATCATCCTCTTAAGTGCGTTACCGCCAAGGGAACGTAAGCGCACCGTGGTCGCGGCCGCGATGGACAGCTTCTTCATGGATGCCGGTAAGGCCTTCAAGACAGTTTTAATCTACAACGCCATTCCCATTGACCGACTCAAGGTCAATCGTCGCAGCGCTCAACAGGCCCTTGCACTCGTCGAAGATCACTGGAACCTCGTGATCTATCCCGAGGGCGGGCGCACGCCCGACGGCAACCTTCAAGAGTTCAAAGGTGGCGCGGCGTACCTCGCCGAACGATCCAAAGCAACCGTCATTCCGGTCTACCTCCACGAGTCCGGAATGATGAAGGGCCCCAAATACGCCAAAGCGCCGTTGTACGTGGACGCGCCCAACGAGCGACGCCACCACGTAATCGTCGCCTTTGGCGGAGCCTTGCACTGTGAAGAAGGCGAGAACATGCGTCGCTTCGGCGCTCGCATAGAAGAAGCGGTTGAAGAACTCGGTCGCAAGGTAAGTGGCGATCCGACCTACGGGAGAAAGCCCGAAGAGGACTAAGCACTGAGTGTGATTCGACGCTCCTTATACAGGTCGTCGGCAACACTTGCGATCGCGTCGAGTCGTTGATCGAGCACCCGTTCGAGGATCTCGTCGGCAAACCAGGGATTCATCGCGAGTACTGGACCGTGCGCGTAGCTCGCCCAAATCGTGGGCGTTCTAAACCCATCAACGACCCCGTCGTTGCCGCGACCTCGCTCGACGATTCCCAGTGCTTCTACACCACTCCCTAGCGTCGTTCGGCCGCCGTGGTTCTCAAAGCCGACGAGCGCGCGGCCGTTGACGCGAACGACCAATTCACCGACCGATCGCGTGTCACCTCGGCGCGTCACGGCGTCGACGACACCGAGTCCTTCGTGCTCATCATCACCTTCGACCGCGAAACTCGTGCCGAGGATCTGTAATCCAGCACAGACCGCCAGCACGAAACTCCCGTTACGAACTCGCGCCGCGAATGAAGTCTGGCGAAGGAGATCGGCACCCAAGCGCTGTGGCCCGTCTTCTCCCCCGCCCAAGAGGTAGATCGAGGCGTCGGGGACCTCGTCGGTGATGCCGACCTTGAGAATCGTGGCGTCAATGCCCCGGCGTCGTGCGCGCTCAGCCAACACCAACGCGTTGCCGCCGTCACCGTACGTACCCAAGAGATCGGGGTAGAGAAGACCAATCGTCAACACGCGCTCGACCTCGCGCGCCACTCTTGAAACGCAGTGTAATTAGCCAGTACCGCTATTGGGGCCGTAGAGGCGGCGAGCATCGATTCATCGTGCACCACGACGTAGTCAACGTTGGCGTATTCGAGGCGCGTCGCGAGGTCGAGACGTCGATCACCAAAGCAGAACACGAGGTGACCTCGTAGTGACTCAAAGGGCACGTCGTAGAGCCACGAAGGATCATGACCATCGGCGACGCGCGCGTTGATCGCCACCCACACGTCACTGTCATCAGCTGCAATCGTCTCGAGCATGGCCGAGAAGCCCGCGGGGTTTTTCGCGAGCAACAAGCGAAGATGATGTCCCTGCCATTCGCGAAGGCTGAATCGTCCCGCCACGCTCGAGATTGCGTTCACGCGCGCGAGCGCGTCGGGGAGGTCAGCACCTACGTAGGAAAGCGCCGTGAGCGCCATCGCCGCGTTTGCTTCATTAAAGGCACCGGGCAACGCGAGCTCTAACGCCAGTGGCGTACCACGAACGACGAGGCCATGCCGAAGCGCTGTGGCGATCTCCGTAGGTTTCGAAAAGCCACAATCACTCCACCACGAGTCGTCACCAAAGTGAATTGCCTTGGTGCAGTGAGGGCACGACACGGCGTCAGTCGTCCAGGGCGTCGGTACGTCGCACCACGCGACGTCTCGAGCGCTCTGTGCGGCGTAGACGACGAGCGGGTCGTTCGCGTTAGCAACGACGGTCGTTGTTGGCAAACGTGACAACATTCCTCGCCACCGTTCGGCGATCCTGCGCACCTCGTTCGCGCGGTCGAGTTGATCACGCGAAAGATTCAACAGCGTAATCACGCGCGGATTCGTCGAGCGCGCCACGCTGTCGAGCCACGATTCGTCGACTTCAAGGACCACCGAAGCACTTCTTGCCGCGACGAGTGCCGCGACGTGACCCGCCGGCATATTCGAACCCGTGTCATTGGTCGCCACCGCGCCGCCCCATCCGGCGGCAATCATCGCCGTAGTCGTGGTCTTTCCGTTTGTGCCGCTTACGAGGACGACGTCTCGCTCCCTCGAGAGACTCGACAAGAGCTCGGGCGCGATCGCGAGACCCACCCGTCCGCCGATTACGGTCCCCGAACCTCGTGAACTGAATCGAGAAAGGAAATTAACCGCCCGAACGGCTTTTCGCGCAACAACGTCGCGCAGCGAGAACCGAGGTGGCATTAACACAACGCTAATCAACCCCGAAAAGGCAAAAGGACCAACCGGGGGGTGGTTGGTCCTTTTGCAAAAC
>DAIQOO010000180.1:0-2682 GCA_036787845.1 Acidimicrobiales bacterium | reverse complement strand
TGCACCGACGGCCTCTCTAAGAGCGGCTGGAGGAGACGCGCGACGAAGTCCGCGGTGGTATTGAGCACGTCGGCGTCGAGAAAGACGACGATGGCCGACGTGCTCTGGGCGAGCCCCGCCGTCATCGCCGCGCCTTTGCCGCTCGCTCCCACGAGATTGATGACGCGCGCGCCGTGATGATCGGCCACGGTCGTGGTGTCGTCGCTCGAGTGGTCATTGACGACGATGAGCTCGTCGATGAGGTGATCGTGGATGAGCACCGAGTCCAACACGGTGCCAATCGTGGCGGCTTCGTTTCGCGCCGGCACGATCACCGCGACGGTGGTGTTGACTTTTAGCTCCGCCACGCGCTCGAGCGTGAAGGCGTCGCGCGAGAGCGTCCAGGGCACTTCAGAGCTGATCATGACGTCGAGGCTATGTTCTCGCGGGCCGGTCTTGACAAAAGGGTCGTGGTCGGTAAGAATTAACCCATCATCCAGAGCGACTGAGGGACGGCCCCGCAGACGTCGCGACAACCAGTGTGAGTCCCGGGATATTCCCTTCACACCAGGTGCCAAAGGCCGAACGATGAAGAGGGAGTTATGAGTTTCGTTACCGGTCTTATATGTCGAGAGTGTGGCACTGCGTACCCCGCGGAGGCGCTGTACGTCTGCGAGTACTGCTTTGGGCCCCTCGAGGTGAACTACAACCTCGAGGCCGCCAAAGGCGTCATCTCTCGCGAATCGATTCAATCAGGTCCACTGTCTATGTGGCGATACGGCGCGTTGTTGCCTGATCCAGGTGCCGCGCCCGTTGACCTTGGCGCGGGATGGACGCCGCTGCGACGTGCGACGCGCCTCGCTGAAGTGCTGGGTGTTCGAGAGCTCTGGCTTAAGGACGACACGCGTAATCCCACCGGTTCATTCAAAGACCGCGTGGTATCCGTGGCGCTCTCGAGTGCTCGACGTCTTGGATTCTCCACTGCGGCGTGTGCGTCGACGGGCAACCTCGCGACGTCGGTCGCGGCGCACGCGGCCTTTATTGGATGGCCAAGTATCACGATCATCCCGGCCGACCTAGAGAAGTCCAAGATCGCCATGACGGCGATCTTTGGCGGCACGGTGCTCGGCGTCGAAGGTAGTTACGACGACGTCAATCGACTCTGTGTGGAGCTCGTGGGCGAACACCCCGATTGGGCGTTCGCGAATATCAACCTCCGCCCGTACTACGCCGAAGGGTCAAAGACGCTCGCCTTTGAGATCGTCGAACAACTCGGTTGGCGCACGCCCGACCAAGTCGTGGTGCCCGTGGCGTCGGGCAGTCAGTTGACAAAGGTCGCCAAAGGCTTCAAGGAGTTCATCGAACTCGGTCTCGTCGAAGGAGCAACGCCGGTGTTGTTTGGCGCGCAGGCAAAAGGCTGCTCACCAATCGCGAGTGCGTTCGCCCACGGCGACAAGGTCATTACGCCCCAGCGTCCGAACACGATTGCGCGTTCGCTCGCTATTGGTAATCCAGCCGATGGCCCTTACGTGCTCGACGAACTGCGTGCGCACGGCGGTGACTGTGGATCGGTGCCCGACGACGAGACGCTCGAGTGCATTGAACTGCTCGCCAAGACTGAAGGCGTGTTCGCTGAGACGGCGGGCGGGGTCACGATCGCCTCACTTCGCCAGATGATCCAACGCGGCTCGATTGACCCCGAGAAGTCGATCGTGGCGATCATCTCGGGCCACGGTCTAAAGACCCTCGACGCCATTGTCGACAGCGCGACGGTCAGCTCGACGATCACGCCGTCGCTCGCTGCCGCCGAAGAGGCTCTTCGATTTCACCAGTTAGTAGCAGCGTCATGAGTGTCATCGTTCGCCTCCCTAGTCAACTTCGTTCTCTCGTGGGAGGCGTGGGTGAAGTGTCCGTTGACGCCGGCACCGTTCGAGAGGCGATTCTGGCGGTAGACGCCGCCTACCCGGGCCTCGCCACCCGTGTCCTGGACGATGACGGCACGCTGCGCCGCTTCGTGAACGTCTTCGTGGCTGACGAAGACGTGCGATTTCTTGATGGACTTGACACTGTGTTGGTGGCGGGTCAAACGGTTTCCCTGGTGCCAGCCGTCGCGGGGGGCTGAAACTCCGTTAGCACTCTCGGCTAGAGACTGCTAATATTGCGTTGCACCAAAAAGGTGCTTGCACTAGGAGGAATCACCGTGGCGAAACTGATCGCTTTCGACGAAGAGGCGCGTCGCGCCCTCGAGCGCGGCATGAACAAGCTCGCTGACGCCGTTCGCGTCACCTTGGGGCCCAAGGGCCGCAACGTGGTCTTGGACAAGAAGTGGGGCGCCCCCACGATTACCAACGACGGCGTCTCCATTGCCAAGGAAATCGACCTTGAGGACCCTTTTGAGAGGATCGGCGCTGAGCTGGTCAAAGAAGTCGCGAAGAAGACCGACGACGTGGCCGGTGACGGCACCACGACCGCGACGGTACTCGCGTGGGCGATGGTCCGCGAAGGACTAAAGAACGTAGCCGCTGGCGCGAACCCCATGTCACTGAAGAAGGGCATCGAGGCCGCGGTCGAAGCGGCCGTCGCGTCACTGCACGACCTCGCCAAGCCCGCCGACACCAAAGAGAAGATTGCCCAAGTGGCGTCAATCTCGGCGGCGGACGATGAGATCGGCCAGATGATCGCCGACGCCATCGACAAGGTCGG
>DAIQOO010000179.1:0-2693 GCA_036787845.1 Acidimicrobiales bacterium | reverse complement strand
TCATCATGCGATGGCTCCGTCCCTCACTCAATCCGGTTATCAGTATTGGCGTCGGACCTAGCGCGCTCGCCGTGTTAACACCAGTGGGGTACGGTGCGTAATGTTCCGCTCGCTGATCAAGGCGACGCACGTCGAGCGACACTGTGATAATCAAGAGATTCGTGAGCAAGAGACTGCCTCCGCCGCCTTGCGAGGCGACCCAGTACGCAGCGGACGCGTTGGGTGAGGTCGCGGCGGCACTCGCGATCTACGGCCAAGAAGCGGATCAGTACAACGTGCTCGGACCCGATCCATGGTTGGTGATCTGGAACGACGAACGCAGCGGATTTATCAATTTCCTCGAAGGTCGTCGGTGTCTGCTCACGTGGCGTTCACCGGTGGCGAGCGTTGAAGAGCAACCGGGCCTACTGGCTCGACTCGTCGACTACGCCGAACGTGTTCATAAACCACTCTTCTGCGTAGAGGTGAACGAGTCGACAAAAAACGCAAGCGTCGCACTCGGCATGACCGCCATGTGGGTAGGGACTGAGAGCTTCATTGACCTCTCGACGTGGTCCATCACCGGTGGTAAACGACAGAAAGTGCGTTGGGCACAGAGTCACGCAACGTCGATTGGTCTTTGGTGGCGGGAGGCGTTTCCGTGGCGTGACGCGAGTGACGAAGCGAGGATCCGTGACGTCGAGGCGGCATGGAAGGATGAGCGGCCCGAACGCCGTACCGACTCCTTTTTGCGCACAGACTTCGAAGAACTTTCTAACGTGAGGCGTTACTTCGTCTGCGACGGCCCGAGCGGTGTCGTTGCCTTCGTGACGTGCACGCCCGTGAGCGACGACGGTTGGTATCTCCAGGACATCGTTCGACGACCGAACGCACCACGCGGCGCTCTTGAGGGCGCAATGGCCTTCGCCCTCGATTCCTTGCGTGACGACGGGTACGTTTTTTCAACGAATGGGCCTTTGCCGTTTTGGGTCCCGTACGAAGGTTGGAGTGATCCCGATCAGCTGGGGGCGTTGGGTCAGCGGGTTTTCAACTTCTTCGACCGCCGCTACCGCTTCCAGGGCATCAACACCTTCCGCTCGAAGTTCACACCCGACCGGACGATACCCCTGTACTTGCTTCGAAGTCGCCGACTCGTCTCGCCGATTGTGGCGCGATCGCTCACTAACGTGCTCAATCGAAGACTCCCCGGGCCATCTGACGCGGCACGTTGACCTCGGCACTTCGAAGAGAGAACAGCGCGCTACTTCTTCTTTTTTGGTTTTGGAGGAGACAAGCTGGCGGCCGTTGCTTCAATGAGTGCCACGAGCCATTTGTTTTCACTTCGTTTGGCAGCGGAGATCTTGAATGCCGGTTTTGCCCCGGGGTACGGCGGCTCTTTAGCTATTCGACCGGCGACGCTCGAGCCCGCGTCCGTGACCTTTATATAGAGCGTGTCGTCACCAATCAGCGCGATGTTCTTGCCTTTGAAGTAGAGGCCGTACCCTCCGAACATCCCTCGCGCCGTAACTTCCAGAGGAAGCATTTGGTCGAGGACCTTTTCAACAAACGCAGCGTTTGAAGCCATACCCGCAATTTAGCAATGCTCAACTCAGTGTGACGAAGTCAAAGTGGCACGGACCACGTCATGAGCGTGCCGCCCTTGTTGCCTGGTCGTACCTTGAAGGAACCGTTCAGTTTCTCCGCGCGGAGGCGTAGGTTTCTCAAGCCCAAACCCTTTGGGTTCACGGCGTCAATGTCGATCCCGATCCCGTTATCGCTCACTTCGAGCGTTACTTTGTCGTTCACCCGCAACGTGACGGTGTAGCGAGTGGCCTGGGCGTGCTTGCTGGCGTTGGTGAGCGCCTCGCGCAGGACGGCCAACAGATTGTCAGCTGTGCGCTGGGGCACGGTGTTGTCGATCGCCCCGTAGAAGGTGACGTCGGGTCGCGCTCCGAGAAGCGGTGCGAGTTCGGCGGAAAGTTCCAGGATGCCCTGGCGAAGTCCTCCCGGGATAGCGCCGCCACCAAGCTCGAACACGGCAGAACGGATCTCGTTCATCGTGGCGTCGAGTTCGTCCACCGCCGTGTTGACCTTGTCCACGACGTGTTCCCGGTCGGGCATGCGCGTGGCCTGTTGGAGCGTCACGCCAACGGCGAAGACGCGCTGGATCACGCGGTCGTGAAGGTCCTTCGCAATGCGGTCGCGGTCGTCGATCACGCTGAGTGCGCGCACTCGCTCGTGTAGACGAGTGTTCTCAATGGCGATGCCCGCGGCGAGCGCCAACGCTTCAGTCATCGCCTCGTCCTCGTCGCTGAAGCGCTTCGCCCCAATTTTGTTGGTGAGGTACAGATTTCCGTACACCTCGTTGCGCGCCCGAACCGGCACCCCGAGGAAGGATTTCATCACGGGGTGATGAGGTGGAACGCCGTAGCTGTCGTTGCTGGTGCGCAGATCGTCCAGTCGAAGCGGCGTTGGTTCAGTGATAAGCAGTCCGAGCACGCCCCGTCCAGTGGGCCGAGCGCCAATGGCGGCTTCTTCGTCGTCCCTCAGTCCCACTGTCACGAACTCATCGAGTGCACTTCGTGATTCATTGAGCACACCGAGGGCTCCGTAGCGAGCGTTGACCAGCGAGCAGGCTTCTTCGACGAAGTGGCGAAGTAGCGTGGAGAGATCTACGTCCCCCTCGATCATCATCACGGCGTCGAGTAATCGGC
>DAIQOO010000178.1:0-2707 GCA_036787845.1 Acidimicrobiales bacterium | reverse complement strand
CCGACGCCAATACTGATAACCGGATTGAGTGAGGGACGGAGCCATCGCATGATGAAGTTCAACTCATTGGCCGAAATCGCGACGCATCCTCGCGTGGGGGCGCCACCGCTCACGTGCAAGAAGAATCCAGAACCCGCGCCCTTCACGACGGGCGTCGTGTTGTAGTTGATGACGACGGCGTGCGCGTACGGCGCGCCAGCGAAGTACAGATTCTCAGAGTGTCCACCAGGTGACACCGGGCTCTTCACGTGTTGGTTATATCTCGCCGAGTTAGGGTTCTCGTCCCACCAGTCGTAGTGACCCGCTCTGAAGTAGGGCAACGCGGTGCCGTTATTGGCTTCGTTGCCAAAGGCCTGGGTCATCGTGAACACGCCCACGGGCGTGCGACCAAGACCTTCTCTCGTTGACCCGACGCCGTGGACGCCCACAAAGGCGACAAAGGGTGCAAACACCTGTCGGTACTGACCATTGCTCTCTAGTTTCCACGTTCTCACCACCGCCTGTTCCGACTGCGACGACGCCGCTTGAACGGTAATGACCTCGCCGGGCAGCGTTTGAGCGTCGACAAACTTCGGTACTTGCGTGGCGATGAGCGACAACAACACCGCGGCGGCGGCGACGCCAATGCTGGCAACGAACGAACGAGAAATCTCGAGTCTCCTCCCACCAGCAAAGTCGAGGGGGTTGTTGTGAGCAGTTAGTTCATCCTACGGTCGGGTCAATTGAAACCAACCCTCGCCTATCGTCGCGAGTTCGGCCAACTACCGTAATCGCGTCATCGAACGGAGCCTGCGTCATTGGTACGAACCATGAGCGCTTACGCCGTAACTACTCAGCACCGTGGTGCCCGTGGCGTTGACCACTCGCACACCGGTGATCTTGTGTAACGACACGGCACACGCCATCGTCGCGTTGACTGTTTTGCCAGCGACTGAGCGGTAGGTACCAGCGGTCCACCATGTTCCAGCTTTCGTCTCCATTGAGACGGTGTACACCCCACCTCCGGGGAGACCTTTCTCCTTAAGGGCGAGCGTCGTGCCCCACGATTTACTCGTAAGCACGACGCTGGCTTTCACACTCGACGCCCCTTGTAGCGCAATCGCGCGTTGCGCTGGAGCCGGCGTCGAAGGCTGCGCGCTCATGACCCCAATGAGTACGAACGACGCAGCTATGGCGCCCGCGCCAGCAAACAACGCGGTGCGTACAAGTCGACGTCGTCGCACGACCACGCCACCGCGATGCAACTCGCCAAGCACAGCGTCGAACAGCTCTGCAGGAATCAACGCTGTCGATTCAACGGCACCACGATCGACGTAATCCAGCATGTGGACCGTCTCGGTCATCTCATTGGCGATTGCGCGACAATCCGCACACCCTTCAAGATGCGCGAGAAGACCCGTCTCTTCTTTTGGCGAAAGATCGCCCAGGGCGTGCATGGCGATGAGCTCGTGCCACTTCTCGCAGACGGAATCGTTCACTCGTTCCATCCCGCCTCCTCAAGCAGCAGGCGCAACATACGCAAGGCGTAAAAGGCGCGGCTTCGAACAGTGCCCTCTGGCAGCGCAAGGAGTTCCGCGACTTCGCGCCCGGAACGACCGTTGAAGTACAGCTCGGTGATCACCATTCGATGTTCGGGGTCCAGTCGATGCAGCGCCGACTCCATCTGCCAGCCGAGCATCGCCTTTTCGACGTGATCCTCTCGCGCTGGCTCATTACCCAGATCGAGAGGAAACGTCTGGTTCTTTGTCTCGTTCGTGCTGACGTCGACAATGACTCGTCGTTCAATCGTGAAGAGCCAAGTGCGCAGCGATCCCAACGCCGGATCGAATCGAGACCTGGAACGCCACGCGCGCGCGAACGTCTCTTGCACCACGTCCTCGGCCTTTTCTGGTGAATGCAGTGATCGCCTCGCGAAGCCCAACAACTCGCCACCGTGCGCTAAGAACGCCGCGCGCAGACCGGACTCGTCCGCGACCTCTGACCCGATGTGGGCGTGCAGCGTCTTTGGCAGAAATCTCTCCCCGCGTCCGCTCGTCATTGGTCCCGCCGTTAGCGGTTTCGTGTGAAGGAGGGGCGAAATCGCAGTGCCGTTCTCATCGAAGAGGTCGTGTCGCGTCGACATCTTTAGTAATTGTACGCTCCCCCGCTTGACGTGGTCGTCGTAACGGTTGACGCGGAGGACTTCAAGAAGGCTGACGAACCAGCCGAGGTCGAGTTCGCCTTGATGAGATACCAGGTACCACCAAAGGCCACGATACCTTCACCGGTTGACTGCAGCGCGGCGCTGTCACCCGAGTAGGTGTACACCGGGTAGGAGTTAAACGTGACTTGCTTCATCGTCTTACTTCGAGTCACGAAGCCAATCTTCCCCGTGACGTTGGCTCCGAGCGAAACCGTCTTTAGCGTGCTCTTGACGAGTAGCGGCGGCCACGCAGTGAGACATCCACTGGCGCACTTGATCTTCGCGCCCTTCTCCGACGTTAAGAGGTAGAGCGTTCTCGACGAGTGGTTCACCAGTGCGCCAGAGAACCCCGCCACGTGGGCGGACTTCAGCGTGGGTGACGACGCGCCCGACGCGCTCACCATCGGCGCGAGCGCGAGCGCGCTCAGCACGATCGCTCCAACCGGCCAACGAAAGCGACGCGTATTGACAGTCCCTCTATGAATGTTGTGAGTCTCGAACCTTGACATGTGAACTCTCCTTCAG
>DAIQOO010000177.1:0-2722 GCA_036787845.1 Acidimicrobiales bacterium | reverse complement strand
CCGACGCGACGCTCTGTGAGCAGGCGTCAGTGAGCGCGAGCTTGTTGGCCGCGCCAATAATGGTAACTGAAGGTGAAGAAGCGATAGCTGACAAGCCGCTGGCAGCGGTAGAGTTGCTCGTCACCGCAAAGGTGTTCGCCCCAAGGGGCGTTGCTGGTGCCGTCACTCCAGTCTGGGTTCCACCATGACAAGCACTCGAAACCAGGCTGCCGTAAGTAATAGTGACGGTTCCATTAACCGCGAGTGTCGTCACCGGAACGGTAATGACCTGCGACGAAACAGTGAGGGTTCCTACGGTGCCGGTCGTCGCGACCTTGGTACAGCCAGCCACGGCTGAAGTACTGGGCGCCGTAAATCCGGTAGGAGCCGTCACCGTAATCTCTCCACTCGCAAAGGCGCTGGCGGTGTTGTTGGTGAAGACGATAGTAAAAGAGTTCCCGGTAGAACTTGCCCCAACCGACGTTGGCGCGATCGTGGCCGTACCAACACCAGCAGTCGCGAAGGCAGGCGTCGCAAAAAGTGTCAGGCCGCCAAGAATCAAGGCCGCACTAAGTGCGCCCTTCATCCACACGCGACGTGCTAAACGAAACAACACTTTGGTGTTCCGCTCCTTCCCCAACTAACTAACTTTGAAATGACACGCGACAACTCGACGTCGTCTTCTGACACTGAAGGAACGACAACTTTCGTCAGCGAATCCGGCAACAGATGTGCCGAAGAAACACTCGCCGATTGGAGATTCGCGCCTACATTTTGAACTAGGCAAAAATCACTACTGAGGTAGTCAACGCAACTCAACGAACGTGACGCGCTAGCGTTCATTTTGAACTTCGCAGAACTGACCACAAGCCCGCATCTTCGTTTAGGAGTAGGGAAAAGAAGGCGTGCCACCTAGTCGTCATCCCCACCATCTCCGTTCACAATTGGGCCTGTGAATACACTTCACATAAATGCCACTACAAGGATAGTTTGGAAACCTAGATTTCTCAAATAAAAAGGGGCCGTTTCGTGTTACTTTTAGGCTCCCTTACCAATGAGGAACTAACCATTTATCAGGGGCTATTCATGTTACAGATTTAACCGTTTTTCGCCAGTCGTCAATCGCGTAAAAAGTATCTTTGGCCCGGTCGCCTACCGGCACTCCGCGGAACTCTGAAAGCCCCTGCTAAATATTGGCAAAAATGACCGTTTTTTGGCTCCGCATTACGTAGCCGTAGTGCAAAAACACTACGTCTCGGTCACCAAATGACGAAACGTGATGGAACTCAACGCAATGCGTGACATTCGCAGTCAGGAAATTTCATCCGGAATTCTTCTTGGATCATGCTGGGAAACAACCCGGTTCGATCGCATTTTCAACTACGTTCAACTCGAAATTTGAGGCTGAATTGGTCGGGCAACGACATCAGTGGGAACGCAACAAAAGTAAAATTGCGATGTTCTTCTACTGAACGATTACGGGCAACATTGACTCCATGTGAGTTGTCAAATTCGATTCCATAACTAATGAGTTTGAGTCAGCGGTCGAGAGACTTCATCACATGTGGAGCACACCCGTCACGACACCACACGCAACGAGTCCTAAACGAACTTCGGTTGAGGACTCGAAACACCAGAATGTTAAAGGATTATCGGGACTCTTGGATGATTGTCGTTATGCATGTACGTCATCATTCACTCGCGAATAGGTTCTCGCGCGAACTGTAAAAGTCATACAGCCACATCAACGATGTATTCGATTGCATTCAGCTAATGGCTGAGACACCGTGCGTCGTATCAACGAAACATAACGACCTCAAACACATTGAATGCTCGACGCTCGTCTCAAATGAGAGACGACGCGGCCCCTCTTTCGTGTCGTATACGTGATCACATGGACATTCATCTCACGTAGCGAAGGACACGTTTCTCGTCGCACGCAGTCGCGACAACACGAACACAAAAAGTTATCAGCACGATGGACGTGAGCACGATGTGCACTCGCAACATGGTCGGCTACGGGTGAAATCCTCGTCTTCTTGTCTCGAATTCATCGTTTGCTAGTTTGCGCGTGTGACGAAAATTCGCTTCACAGTCGCTGCTCTGGACTGTCCAGATCCTCTCGAATTGGCTGCCTTTTACGCGAGGCTCACGGGCTTAGAAGTCGAACCGCTTAACGATTTCCCCACTGAGGACGTCACGTGGATCGAGCTTTTGAACGATGGAAAGCCCACGATCGCGTTCCAAAAAATTGCGGCGTACGTCGCTCCGACGTGGCCCGAAGGGATCACTCCTCAACAGATCCATCTCGACTTTGAGGTCGATGATCTCGACGCGGCGGAGCAGCTCGCGCTATCTGCTGGCGCCACCAAAACCGCGTTCCAACCCAGCCAATCGTTTCGCGTCTTTCTCGATCCCGCCGGTCATCCGTTCTGTCTCGTTCTGCGCAGTGAAAACTAAAATACGCTGCGGACAACGCTTCTAGTTGCGTCAAATACGAAGTTCGTTTTGATTCATTGTGGGCTAACACAGAGCACCGCAAAAGACCGAAAGAACGATTTTTAGGACTTCTCGAGAGACTCTTGGGTGCTTGTCGTTGACTTGCCTTCAGCACTGAATCGCCCTCCAATGGGCCCTAGTTGCACCAGATAGACTGACACTTCGCGTCTCGGAGTCTCGGCTCTGAGAACACCGAGGACCTGTGGTGCAGCTCGGAGTGCACGTCGCCCTGTCAAGGCGAAGG
>DAIQOO010000176.1:0-2755 GCA_036787845.1 Acidimicrobiales bacterium | reverse complement strand
CCAGAAGTAGTTTTTGTTCCTCGAGGACTGAGTCTTAAACAGTGGAACGCTCTACTCACGGGACATCGGCTCGCCGATCAGAGTTGGACCGAAGGGGTGCATCGTACGTGGGCCGGATTCGAGACGGCTCCTCCTACCCTCTCGCTAAACGTCAGCCCTTGGGGCATTGCGGTGGTCAGCGCAGCGACGCGGCCCGTACTGGCCAGCGTCAGTAAGGACGGTGAACATGGCTTCAACGCGGCTTACGCACTCCGGGTGCTCGCAGAACTACCGAGTGTCAACGGCGCTTCGTCCCGCGAAGCGATTATCCGCGAGGCCAGCCCCACGGAGGAGCAGTACTTGGCCCTGCAGCTTGCTCGTTTGGAGCGCGGTGAGATGCCCGTTGACTCAGAGACTTGGACTATTGGCCACGAAGACTTAGAGATCGGGGGGGAGTGGGGGTCGCTCTACTTCTATTTTCGTCCCAAGGAACACCGGTTCAAGTCCATCTGGCGCAACCGAGGCGCCTTCGACAATAACGACGGCGTCCGTCCTTCGGCGGGAGACGAAGACCTAGTTCCTAACGCTTGAACCTGATTTTCGAAGCCGCGTTGTTGGTCCCCCTATTCGCGGGCGCACTCTGAAGGTGGCGTTTCTGCTACCGGCGATGTCCGGTAGAGCGCACTTAGATTTCAAGCGGCGCGGCGCAGGGCGTCCAGCAGGTGACCGACCCGCGCGGTCGCCAGTCCCACGCAGCGGTCGGCCGCACCGTAGGTGAGATACACGTCGTCGCCGTCACAGTAGGCCCCCTGCACGAAGACGACATTCTCTACGTCGCCTCGACACTCCCAGTCGAGTTCTGGTACGAGTAGGGGTGCCGGGAGTTGGCTGCGCAGCCGACCGGTGTTGTGATCCAGCAGCGCCAAGTTCATGGTGTACGCGCCATCGGCGCGCCGTTCGTGATAAAAGAGCAGGAGCCCCGCGTCGCACATCACCGGTGGGGCGCCCGCCCCGATGGCGAGGGCTCCGGGCGCGGGGCGTAGCAGCGTGTGCGCGTCGAGGTTGGCCACGTAATCGTCCCAATAGTCAGCACCCGCGTGCCATAAGTGCTCGAGATCGTCAAAGATGGCGAGTTGCATATCAGGGTGGATGCGGTGGATCAGCGCTACACGAGCGTCGGCCAAGGTAAAGACAATGGCGTCCTTGTTCTCTACTTCGGGCGGCCCGAGGAGTTGACCGGTTGTTTCGTCAAGATGGAACCGGTACCCATCCCAGGAGAGGCGATGAGCTCCGACGCGCCAGGGCCGACCGCTCTCGCGAGGAGGCAGGTTGGTGTACGTCATGACGATGTGCTCACGGTCGCCACTTTGAACGCGCTGCACTCGAGGATCCTCAAAGCAGTGCACCCCGGCGGTGCCGGCCCGGCAGAGAACGTAGGCAAAGTCGTAGGACCGGCCGTCGGAAGAGGTGAACACCAAGATGTCCGAGATGTAGTCGAGGAAACGCGGACCGGGTCCGTCGTTGCGCCGGTAGCCCTCACGTACCCCGCGCGCAAAGAGGTGGAACGTCTCATCGTGGTAGAGCAGCCCCGCGTTGAATACTGCTCCGTAGCCCGGCACCGCGTCCGCCTCGATGATAGGTCGGTCGTGGATACGAAGGGCGCGCGCCCCACCGCCTAAAGCCGTCAACACGATTGGTTCACTAGCCCCCCCGACACTCCGTAAAACTGATTGAGAGCAGTTGCCCCTAATGTTGGATTCAGAGTGTAGAAGGTAACGGACCCGATGAGGTGGATGCCAATGAGCCAGCGTGATGAAAACCGAGAAATCTACCAGCGTTTTGCGGGCAATCCGATTCTGAGCGCGGCAGACTTCCCCGGCACCGTCAACGCAGTGTTCAATCCTGGCGCCGCTGAAGTTAAGGGTAGAACCCTGCTCTTGCTTAGGGTGGAAGACCGCAGCGGTCTCTCCTCTCTCGTCGTAGCAACCAGCGAGAACGGGCTTACCGGGTGGGAGATTGACCAGACCCGGGGATTGCAACCACGAAGCGACGTCGACGAAGAGAAGTGGGGACTCGAGGACCCGAGGATCACTCGCATCGGTGACGACTACTACGTTGTCTACGTGGGGTTTTCGGCCTACGGCCCGCTCGTCAGCCTGGCGAAGACCAAGGATTTTGAGCATTGGGAACGGTGCGGAGTGCTCCTACCACCTGAGGATAAAGACGCCGCACTCTTCCCGACGACCTTTAACGGACGCTGGGGGCTAATTCACCGTCCCGTGCCGGCCATGTCCGGTTTGGGTAAGCACGTGTGGCTCTCGTACAGTCCCGACTTGCGCCACTGGGGTGAAACTCACGTGCTGCTCGCGGCTCGATACGGTGGCTACTGGGACGCCAACAAGATTGGACTCGGTCCCCCGCCGATCCTCACTAAGGATGGCTGGCTACTTTGTTATCACGGAGTGCGAGAGACCGCGTCAGGGTCGCTCTACCGCCTCGGCCTAGCACTGCTGGACAGGGACGACCCGTCCAAGGTCCTTGCGAGGAGTAACGACTGGGTGTTCGGACCTCGAGAACCATACGAACAAGCGGGCGACGTGCCGGGTGTCGTGTTTCCGTGCGGTTGGATCCTGCGCGACGACGGTGACACCCTTCATCTCTACTATGGCGCCGCGGACAGTGTGGTCTGCGTGGCCGAGACCAGTCTCGCCAGACTGCTGGACCACCTCAAAGCGGAACCGAGTGGTCTCGGACTCAACTAGCCGCGATCTTGCAA
>DAIQOO010000175.1:0-2756 GCA_036787845.1 Acidimicrobiales bacterium | reverse complement strand
GGCGGAACGTTGCGGCCGTCAACAGAGTGCCGAGGCGAATTCGATTCGTATCGCGCGCAAGTCCCGCAAGGGTGATCCACGCGTCGGTTGGTCCAGGTAGCCCGCTCACCGCGCCCATCTTCAAATAGTGATCGGAGCGAAAAAAAGCGCCGAATCCGCCTTCCTCGGCGGCCAGCGCCACGGCGAGAATTTGCTCGTAGGTCGCTCCCTGTTGGGGTTCAGTGAATATTCGAAGTTCCATCTTCCACTACTTCCATTCGCTCATGGCCGCGCACACTCTTGCGTTGCTTCCTACTGGCTCGGCTCACTTAGAGGAAAGATGAACACGCGCATCAGTTTGTATCACATGTATGCCGTCAACGTCGATTGGTTTGTTAACGGGTGGTGGCACAGCGTTGCTTTCGCGGATGCTGAAAAACTTGGCATCAAGTGTTTCAGTGCGCTGGACTTTCGCTGCGGTGGGGCAGCACCCAACCTGGCCGCACGAAGTGGCAGGTGTAGCCGTTCGGATAGTTCTCTAAGTAGTCCTGATGCTCAGGCTCGGCTTCCCAGAACGGTCCTGCCGCTGTCACTTCGGTAACGACCTTGCCGGGCCAAAGTCCTGACCCCTCGACGTCAGCAATCGTGTCGACGGCGACGCGATGTTGTTCGTCGTCGAGGTAGAAGATGGCTGAACGGTAACTCGAGCCACGATCGTTCCCTTGGCGGTCTTTCGTCGTTGGATCATGCACCTGGAAGAAGAACTCGAGAATCTCGCGGTACGTGGTCACTTCGGGATCGAAGACAATCTCAATCGACTCAGCGTGGTTTCCGTGATGACGATACGTCGCGTTCGCGACGTCGCCTCCGGAGTAGCCAACGCGCGTCGAAATTACTCCTGGGCGCTTTCGAATGAGATCCTGCATCCCCCAAAAGCAACCTCCGGCCAATAGTGCGGTCTCGGTCTCGCTGCTCATTGTGCCGTTCCTTTCTCACTCGAGGTTTCCTCAAACAACGTCTTGTACTCCGCGTAGCCCTGGGCGTCGAGGTCCTCGTACGCGACGAAGCGTAAAGCGGCGGAGTTGATGCAGTAGCGCAGACCGCCCTCGTCCTTGGGTCCGTCAGTAAAGACGTGACCCAAGTGACTGTCACCGTGCGTCGAGCGAACTTCTGTTCTCACCATTCCAAAGTTTCGATCGCTGTTCTCTACGACGTTCTCGGGGACGAGCGGCGCCGTGAAGCTCGGCCAGCCGCATCCGCTGTCGTACTTCTTGGTGGACGCGAACAGCGGCTCGCCTGAGACGACGTCGACGTAGAGGCCGGCTTCTTTGTGGTCCCAGAACTCGTTTTCGAACGCCGGCTCGGTGGCGCTCTCCTGGGTGACGTTGTACTGATGAGGGGTGAGCTTGGAAATCGCTTCCGAACTCTTTTCGTACTTGTCCGTCACGTCAACTCCTCTTCACTGAGTGTTCCAAACAAGCATAAAGTCTTGACGTGAAATCGGCACCGGACGCTTTTGGGCACGCCTTGTTGGATTGGGCGCGTGGCGGCACGATTCCAGAGACGATTGAACGCGATGACGGCTTCACCACTGTTGGGGCTGGCCCAGAGGTGTACCTCTCGGGCTTCAAAGGCTGGCCCGCGGCAGAGCGCCAGTCCGTTCGACACATGCGCGGTCGCGTACTGGACGTCGGATGCGGCGCTGGAAGAGTTGCCCTGCATCTTCAAGAGCGAGGAATCGAGGTTGTGGGCCTCGACTCGTCGCGTCTCGCCGTACAAGCGGCGAAGATTCGAGGTGTCAACGAAGTCTGGTGTGCGTCGACCGACACTTTGGGTTCGAAAATTGGATCCTTCGACACCATTGTGTTGTTTGGGAACAATCTTGGAATATTTGGCACGCCCGATCGTGCTCGCAAGATATTGATCGAATGGGCGAAGTGGACGAACCCACGAGCACGGATACTTGTCGAGAGTACGAACCCGTACTGTGGTGGCGCTCCCGCCTTCGATCGTGCGTACTACCACCGCAATAAAGCACGTGGTGACTTACCGGGGCAGGCGAGGTTTCGATACCACTACGGCTACTCCGTTGGCCCGTGGTTTCCCTGGCTCTTCGTGTCGCGAAGTGAACTGCGACAGATTGTCAACGGCACGGGTTGGCATCAGGTTCGCGTACTGGGCGAGCGCTCGAGTGAGCCGTACGTCGCGATTTTGGAGAGACATTAACGACGTGTGATGCGTGAGAAACTCAATGACGAACTACTTCGCCCTTTAATCTTTAGCGCCACGGCGCCTTCCGCTTTGGCACCGGCGTCGACGAGGACCAAGGAGGGTTTCCCCGTCCTCGTCGACGAGAAATGTTTGGTGCTGGATGCGTAGTTCTAGGGTCTACTTCTTGAAAGCATCCTTGACTTTCTCACCAGCTTGCTTCAGGTTGCCCTTAGCCTGGTCGGTCTTTCCTTTGGTCTCGAGTTTTTTGTCGCCAGTGGTCCTCCCGGCAACCTCCTTGACCTTTCCTTTAGTTATTTGGGCCGTGTTCTTCGCTTTGTCTTTGTTGGTCATCGTCATTCCTTTTCTCTTTTATTGAAGAGAGGGCATTCGCCCTCTCAGGTAGTGCGATTGTTCTCGTCCATCCATTTTGCGCGGGCGAGAATCCGTCGCACGTGCTATCGAATCGACTTCCGACGCAAATTTTTTTGGTGCGACTGCCTGCGCGTGGTCAAGATATCCAAAAGTCTTGGCCAGTCACGGTGTCGAATTCGACATTTGAACTCTTC